>CALIZH010000218.1 GCA_938028585.1 uncultured Actinomyces sp.
GAGCGACGAGGCCAAGCATCGTTATCTTGCGGCGCCCGGTGGCGTGCGCACGACCCATGCTTTCTCGACCGCGAACCTTTTCGAGTCCTTGGAAACTGATTCCGAGAACGGGTGCATCCGCGACGCCGAGCACGCATACACAAAGGACGGCGGTCTTGCGGTTCTTTACGGCAACATCGCCGAGAACGGCGCGGTTATTAAGAGCGCGGGTATCGATGAGTCGCTCTTCCACTTCATTGGCCGTGCTTTCGTCGTGGAATCTCAAGAAGAGGCCGTTGAATCGATTCTGAGCAAGAAGGTTCAGGAAGGCGACGTTGTCGTCATCACCTACGAAGGCCCCAAGGGTGGACCGGGCATGCAGGAAATGCTCTACCCGACCTCGTACCTCAAGGGACTGGGTCTGGGTAAGAAGTGCGCACTGATCACCGATGGGCGTTTCTCTGGCGGTACTTCCGGTATCTCTATCGGTCACATCTCTCCCGAGGCCGCTGCCGGCGGTGCAATCGGATTGGTTCGTACCGGTGATGAGATCGAGATCGATGTCAACAAGCGTGTGCTTCGCGTGAATGTAAGCGATGAGGAACTTGAGCGCCGCCGCGCGGAGATGGGTGCCACCCCGTGGAAGCCGTCCAAGCCTCGTTCGCGTCACGTCTCTGATGCCTTGAAGGTCTACGGAATGCTTGCAGCATCTGCCGATAAGGGCGGCGTGCGTATTCTGCCCGATTGGGCCTGAGCGTGTGAGGGATAAAGCGATGACCTTAGCGACCTTTGGCCGTTGGGCCTATCTGCTTGTTGCAATCGCCGCGTGGGTGGGTGTCGTTTTCACCCTGGTTATTACCGGTGTGGATGGATATTCTCGCGAGGCCGTGGCCCGGCCTGGGATGTTCGGTGGAGCTCCCTTTGGCTGGGCCGGCTTCGGCCAGCGAATGATTGAATGCCTGTCCTATTTCACTGAGTGGTCAAATATTCTGGTCGCTATTGTCGCGACTCTGATCGTGTGGAAAGGTCCCGATATCGGTTCGTGGGGACGTGCACTTCAATTGTGTGCGCTCATGATGATTACCGTGACGGCGATCGTCTACCACTTCTTGATTCGCCCCACTGAAGTGCTCAGCGGCTGGTCGGTGTTCACGAACCCGCTCCAACACGTGGTTGTTCCTGCGCTCATGATTCTGGCGGCTCTGATCTGTGGGCCTCGTGGTGGGCTAGATGTTTCGGTCGTACTGAAAGCCCTGGTGATTCCAGTGATTTGGGTGGTATACACCTTGATTCGCGGGGCTTTTGTCCATCAGTACCCTTACGATTTCGTAAACGTGAGCGTCCTGGGCTACCAGCAGGTCCTGATTAACATCGTTGCGATTTTGTGCGGTGCTCTGGTATTTCTTGCGGTCATCGCCGGAATTGACTGGGGTGTGGGGAAGGCTCTACCCGCGCGCAACTGAGCGACGCGTACCAAAGACTGCGGTCCCTACACGTACGATTGTCGCTCCTTCTGCGATCGCCCATTCCAGATCGTGGCTCATTCCCATGGACAGTTCCAGGTTGTTTGCCGGGATTGCAAGTTGTTGCGCGGCGGTGTCGCGGAGCTCTCGCAGGAGCGCGTAGCCGCGGCGAACATGTGCTTCAGCGGGGGAGTTGAGGCCGACGGTCATCAGGCCTGCGAGCCTGAGGTGCGTAGAGGCGGCGACGGCCTCGGCAATCGAGGAAAAATCAGCAGGAGAACAGCCGTGTTTGGTGTCTTCGCCTGAGACATTGACTTCGATGAAAACCGGGAGCTCTGCGGCTGCTCGTGAACCGATTTTCTGTACCAAGGCAACGGAATCAATCGATTCAATCGCGTCGACACAGGAGAGCGCCTGGTTGATCTTATTGGATTGGAGGGGGCCGATCAGGTGAATCTGAGCCCCCGGGATCTCACGTATCGCATCCACGGTTGCTTTCGCTTCTTGCACTCGATTGTGTCCCAAGAGGATTGGCTGCCCCAGATCGCTTAAGGCCTGGGCGGCCTCGCGGCACTCCTCGGGAGTGCGAGTCTTCACTGCGAGTTCCAAGGCCACGCGATCGGTACGGCCAGTGGCTTGGCGTGCGCGCTCAATTCGGTCAAGGGCCTGGGCAATTGCAGACGGAATACTCATAGTTCAAGTGTAGACGGCCCACTCAGGGACGAATCAGGGGAAAATCAGGGCAAAAAGCGCAGCTGAGTCCCGCAGTCGCATGGCAGACTTGATGTAACGCGAAAGTGGAGTGGATTAGCGAAAGGATGCCCATGCGTTTCTTGCTCAACATCATTTGGCTGGTATTTGGTGGATTCTGGCTCTTCTTGGGATACATTTTCGCCGGCATCGTCGCATGTCTTTTCATCGTCACTATTCCTGCGGGCGTCGCATGTTTCCGAATTGCAGCATACGTATTGTGGCCTTTTGGCAAGCGAGTCGTTCCGATGCCCGGGGCAGGATCTGGTTCGGATCTGATGAACATTGTTTGGTTCTTGATCGCCGGAGTGTGGCTGGCGATTGGACACGTGACGACTGCTTTTGCCCAAGCAATCACTATCATCGGTATCCCGCTGGCAATTGCCAATCTTAAGCTCATTCCCGTTACCTGCTTCCCCTTCGGCAAGATGGTGATCGATGATCCGCAAGCCTCGATCCTCTAAGGAATCGCTCCGCTATTTGTGACAAGACTTCGGGCCGGGCTGATGTGTATCAGCCCGGCCGTTTTACTTCCGCGAACTCAGAGACCCTCTCCTTTGGACTTACACTGGGGGTATGGCTCGCAAACACTCTAAAGATCATGCTTCAGGACCCACTCGTGCAATTGAGGAATTGAATGAGGCCGGGGTTCCTTTCGTTGTTCACGAGTACGAGCATGATCCTTCCGCGCGTGCCTACGGTGAAGAAACCGTTGAGAAATTGGGGATCGACCCGGCAATTGCTTTTAAGACCTTGATGGTCAAGCTTGAGCCGACGGGGGAGTTCGTGGTGGGGTGTGTTCCCGCGCTTGCGCACCTGTCAATGAAGTTGATCGCCAAGGCTGCAGGAGCGAAGAATGCGGCGATGGCTGACCCAGCCGTTGCACAGCGCAGGACCGGCTATGTCGTTGGTGGGATTAGCCCTTTGGGACAGACGACAAAACATCGAATCTTTATTGATTCTTCCTGTTTGGATCATGAAACGATGCTGGTGTCGGGCGGTCGCAGGGGAGTGAGCGTAGAGATGAGCCCGCTTGACCTAGCGGAAATTGTTGGTGCCGAGGTCGTTGATCTTGCTGCGCAAGCATAACTTTCCGGGGTTGTGCTCTTATGAATTGCGACCTCTGACCGATATGACTGAGTTTAACTTCTGCATCCGAGCTGCCTGATAGAGTACAGAAATGACCTGTGAACCCGGGCTTGTTCCTGAACTTTCCGTCACCGATTACGAGGCCTCCCGGCATTTCTGGTGTGATCTTGTTGGGTTTTCCCTCCGATATGAGAGGCCCGAAGAGGGTTTTGGATACCTTGTCTTGGGCAATGCGCACCTGATGCTCGACCAGATCAACCTGGGGAGGACGTGGGAGACTGCCCCCCTTGAGCCGCCGCTTGGTCGCGGGATCAACTTCGAGGTGCAGGTCGAGAACTTGGATACCGCATTGTGGCGTATCAAGAACGCAGGGTGGCCAGTCTTCATTGAGCCTGAAGAGAAGTGGTATCGGGCAGGCGATATTGAGATCGGCGTCCGTCAGTTCTTGGTTCAGGACCCTGACGGCTACCTTCTGCGCCTTCAGCAGGAGATAGGCGAGCGTCCTGCAGGGGAGAGTACGCAGCCGACCATCGAAGTTGTCAAGGACGTCGATTAAGAGCTATTCCCGCGCAAGATCCTGTAAACCTCGCAGAAGGAGCCTACCGCGCATCGACCGTGAGCACGGTCAGAACCACCCGCTTCTCCTTGTCAGAGGCGACCAAGTCGACGAGGGCGACAATGCGCCAGTCCATATTGCCTTCAGGATCTGTGATGGTCTGAGTTGCCAGCCAGACCGAACCAGCGGGAGCTTCATCGACAGCCCGTGCAAGGGCCTCGAAACGACTGTGCTGATTGGCGTGATCCCGAGCGGAGAAGGGCATCAGGGCCAAGATGTCCTCGCCACTGATCTTTTCTTCCAATGCGCATAGTGCCTGGGAGCGGGCACCTTGATTGATATCGATCCAATCATGTTCAGCCCAGTAGCGCTCCAAGGCGTGATCCCAATCATCGCCGGTCCACGGCGCGACCTGAGCAAAGAGCTCGTCGCTATCTGCGGCCTGCGCAGTTGCTCGCTCAAGTCCATCGACGTCATCGCGGCTCATCAACTCAACAAAATGAAAGAGCGCTCGACGTACGGAATTACGGAAAGCATGGAGATTTGCCGTGAAAGCAACAACGCCGGACTCATCCGCACCAAACGCGCGCTCAAGCCCAACGGCAGAAGCTTCCCCTTCGGCCGGGGCTAATTCTTCCCCGTTCATCATTGCTTCCCACTCATCCAGAAGCGAGGAATCAACGCTGCGGATCAGATCGGCCAACCACGAAATCATGGACTCAAGTTCCT
>CALIZH010000219.1 GCA_938028585.1 uncultured Actinomyces sp.
TGGCATTGGTTCCGGTTGTCCTAGTCTTTGCTTTCTCGCAGAAGTACTTCTTCCGTGGAATCGAAGATGGTGGATTGAAGTTTTAGATCGATAGAGGCATGCACCAATGAGTGATGAACTGAGCGAGGACTTCGCTCCCGATGCACTAGAAGCTGCGGGTGCGCTGCGTCAATACCCCGATCCCGGGTACATCTGGCCAACGAACCCGCGCACCCTCGCCGCACTTGAGCAGTGGAGGGACCACAAGGTCGGTGTCATCATCCATTGGGGGATCTTCTCTCACATTGGCCAAGATGGCTCATGGTCTCTGCACCGCCAGCGTTTGGGCGGCTTTACTGACCCTCCTGAGGACTGGAAGGGGAGTGACGAGGAGTACCACTCGTGGTACTGCGACCAAGCTCGCTCCTTTACGGGGGACGATTTCAATGCTGAGGAATGGGCCGCCGCGTGCGCCGATGCCGGAATGCGCTACGTCGTCTTTACGACAAAGCATCACGACGGTTACGCCATGTACGACACGGACTTCTCGAACTTCAAGTCGACCAGTGAAGAATCCGGACTTGGTCGCGACATTGTCCGCGAAATCTTCGAAGCCTTCCGCGCTCACGGTATGGAAACGGGTGTCTATTTCTCCAAGGCTGATTGGAACCACCCGGGATATTGGGATCGCGCCCGCACCATCACTGACCGCTACCACAACTTCGACATCGAGAAGCATCGCGCAAAGTGGGATTCCTTTGTTCGCTACACCCACAATCAAATTGACGAGCTCTTGCGCAATTACGGGCGTATCAACGTGCTCTGGCTCGATGCCGGTTGGGTTCGCGAACCAGATGAACCGATTGATATCGATGAGATCGCTGAGAATGCGCGTCGCCTCCAACCCGATATCTTGGTCGTTGACCGAGAAGTCCACGGGGTGAACGAAAACTACCGAACCCCCGAGCAGGAAATTCCGGACGATATTCGGCTCTACCCCTGGGAATCATGCATCACCATGACTCGCGGCTGGTGCTCGATGCGCCCCGAGGAACCGATCAAGCCCATGCGCCACATCATCTCCAACCTATTGGCGATCGTGTCGCGAGGCGGGAACTATCTCATTGGGATCGGTCCCGACGCGCGCGGAGGAATGTCCACGTGGATTCAGCGAGGCCTCGAACAGCTGGGTGATTTCTTGCGCATCAACGGTGAAGGGATCTACGCGACTCGTCCGTGGATGGATATCGATACACTGCGTTCGGAAAACGGCTGGTCCTGGTACGCAACACAGCCCAAGGACAGTGAGTCTCGAGTTTTCGTCTTTGGGATGCCTCCCGTGCCTGCAGTTGACGAGGCCGAGGAGCGTTCTCTCGAAGAAAGAACCTTTGCTCCCTCCGGTCTTGCATCGACGTGGCTTGAGGTCCCCGGGAAAGTACGCAGCGTGCGGATTCTTGGAAGCGAGGAGAGGGTCATCGTCGAGGCGCGTGAAGGCTCATCACGCCTCGTGATTCCGCAGACCGATCTGCGCTATGCGGTGGGAGTAGAGCTCACCTTCTGAGCCGCAGTGACTCGACACGGTGATCCGCACCCTTGGTGAAAATCATCGTTGCGCGCTCGCGGGTTGGGGCAATGTTTTCCAAGAGGTTCGGGAGGTTGATTTCTTCCCAAATCGAGCGAGCCGTGGCCTCGG
>CALIZH010000220.1 GCA_938028585.1 uncultured Actinomyces sp.
CAGCAAGGCAAGCCGGGCATGTCCTTCAGTCACCGAATGAGCTGTAGGCATATCACATTCAAAGACCGCGCGTGCGGCAGAAACAAAGCCTTCACGCTCAACCTGACGGCGTTGAAGATCCGCCCATTCAGCACGTTCTTCGGCGCTCGCAGGGCGGGCAAAGCCCGCGGGAGTGCCCGCGGGAGGCTGACACCCCACGAGTAAAGGAAGATCCTGGTACGAGGGCAAGCCCAAGGCCTCGGCAAGCCCATCGGGACCAAGAGCGAGGAAACAGACCCCATCTAGAAGCTGATTGCGGTCGATATAGACATAATCCGCACTCAGCAGGGCCATACGCAGCATCATGACGAAACTGTGCAGTGCTGCCTGCGGGCCAAGACGACGCCACGCCATCGCCTGCTCAAGAGAATCTAAATCACTGATAGATACAGTCGAAGAATTCCACGGTCGAGCAGGCAAGGCGTTCGCTTCGGCGTCTGTCATAGCTCAGGACTGAGAGGGGACCTCAATTGCGCGAGGCCCGGCCTGCCAGGCATCCCATGCAGACTGCAGAATCTCGGTGACACCGTAGTTAGCCTTCCAGCCCAAATCCACAGCAATCGACTGCGGATCGCCGATGAGCATGGGCGGGTCACCTGCGCGACGGTCAAGTTCGTCAACCGGGAAATCCCAGCCGGAAACCGCGCGAAGACCATCAATGATCTCACGTACTGAAGTGCCCAGACCGGTACCCACATTGAATTGACGATGCGCAGGAACCCCGCGAGTCAGGGCGTCCAGAGCAAAGATGTGAGCGTCGGCCAGGTCTTTGACGTGAATGTAGTCGCGGATGCAGGTTCCGTCATCGGTCGGGTAATCCGTTCCGAAAATCTTCGGGTGTTCACCGCGAGCCAAACGGTCGAGGACCATAGGAACCAAGTTGAGGCATGCGGGATCGGCGAGATCATTCCATCCAGCACCCGCAACGTTGAAGTAGCGCAGTCCGATCCAGTTGAGGCCCCATGCGCGTTCAGCATCGGCCATCATCCATTCGCCGATCAGCTTGGTTTCGCCGTAAGGATTGATGGGCTTCTTCTCAATATCCTCGGGGATCACGGGAACCGGCGGCATCCCATAAACGGCCGCAGAGGAAGAGAAAATCATGTTCTTCACGCCGGCTTCTTCCATTGCCAGCAGGACATTCGCCAAACCACCGATATTTTGACGGTAGTACCACGCAGGACGTTCAACAGATTCGCCGACCTGCTTCTGAGCAGCAAAATGAATAACGCCAGTGACGTCTTCGTCAATCATTGCCTGGGTCAAGATGGGCAGAGCCTCATCGCGTGCAACATCCACTTCGATGAGTGTCGCATCACCGATTCGATTGGCTGCGCCGGTGGTCAGATTGTCAACAACAACAACCTTTTCGCCACGTTCCAGCAGAAGACGGACAACGTGCGCGCCGATGTAGCCGGCGCCTCCCGTAACAAGAATGCTCATAGAATTCAGTGTACGGCAATTAAAAGCGTCGTGAGCGCCGCCCCATAGAGACCAGCGCGCCCTCTGGCATCACGCGGCCCGGGTCATAGCTAGCGGGAATCGCTGCCAAAGAGAGAGTGAAAACTGGTGGAACCGCCTGAGAAAGCTCAATGCGGCCACCCATCGTTTCAATGAGGTCCTTCGCCAATGCCAGACCAATTCCGCTGGAACCGTGACCCGACACCCCATTTTCGAAAATATAGGGGGCCAATTCAGCATCAACGCCTTCGCCTTCATCAGAGACCTCGATGATAACGCCTCGACTATTAGCACTATTGCGCGCGTGTACCCAGGTCGTACCAGCACCATAGCGCAAGGAATTCTCAATCAAAGTCGCAAGTACCTGTGCAATCTTGGCCTCATCCGCAAGAATCGGCATATCTGCCTCATCTGTGAAGCGTAAGACGCGATCAGCCTTTTCGAAGGCTTCTTCCCATTCTTCACGCTGGGTGTTGAAGACTTCCAGAACATCGATGGCTTCAGTTGCAGATGCCTGTCGTTTATTTGTATCCAGCAGCTCGGTGACGACCGTTGTCAACCGTTCAACCTGTTCTAGGCATGAACGTGCTTCTTCCTGCACTTCTTCTTCGGTCGAAATCATTTCGATTTCTTCCAGGCGCATGGAAAGCGCGGTTAAAGGAGTGCGAAGCTGATGTGAGGCATCGGCGGCCAGCTGCCTTTCAGCGGCCAAACGGCGTGCCATCTTCTCGCCCGTACGCTGAAGTTCTTCTTGAACAAGATCGATTTCTTCAATCCCTGAAGGCTTGACACGCGCTCGGACCTGTCCGGAACCAATTTGTTCCGCTTGAGCCGAAAGATAGATCAGAGGTGCCGAAAGACGCCGCGAAAAACGCGCTGCAAGGGCCCAGCCAACAGCCAAAGAGACAAGGATCCCTAAAAGGAAAATCCCTGAAACACGAACGATACTTCGAATCGCGTTACGCGCTGAAATCATTACCGTCACTTTGACGCCATCCGGTGATGAGGCGCTTCGAGTGATAGTGATTCCACGAAGCGGCTCCCCCAGAGTAATGGGCTGTGGGTTCTGGGGAATCATAATTTCGACGTAGGCAGGTTCCCCGTTGGCCACAAGGGTCTGCGCCCACATCCGCGCATAGCCGTCAGAGAGGGTTGAAGTGCGTAGACGTCGATCAAGATTGGTTTGAACTGTCTGCGCTCGGGTATCCAGCGAAGCCGTTTGCGTATTCCAAACAATCAAGGAAGATGCCACGGCCGCGGGGATACCGAAAATCAGTGCGACAACCGCAACCGCGGTCAAAATCATTCGCGCAGCACGTCTACGCATGACAGACCTTCAGAGATTTAGGCGGAGGGCTTTTCGAAGCGGAAGCCCATTCCGCGAACAGTGGTGATATAGCGCGGAGACGCTGCATCATCACCAAGCTTGCGGCGAAGCCAGGACACATGCATATCCAGTGTCTTTGTCGAACCGCTCAGGCCATTTCCCCAAACTTCACGCATCAGGGTGTCGCGCGGAACGACATTTCCAGCCTCGCGAACCAGAACGCGCAGGAGTTCAAACTCCTTTGCTGTCAGCGAGAGCTCTTTTCCTGCAACGTAAGCACGGTGTGCGGCTACATCGATACGGACGTCCTGAACGACAAGATCGCCGTCTGCAACCTCACCGCCACCACGGCGCAGTAGTGCACGAACGCGGGCAAGGAGCTCTGCCAAGCGGAAAGGCTTGGTAACGTAATCATCTGCACCAGCGTCAAGGCCAACAACCATGTCGACTTCATCGGCACGTGCAGTAAGGATAAGAATCGGCACGGAGGAGCCAGAGGAACGAATTTCCCTTGCAACATCCAGACCGTCCATATCGGGAAGACCTAGGTCAAGAACAACCAGGTCAACACCATCAAGATCTTCGAGTGCGCTCCGGCCGTGGTCATGCGCGCGCACATCATAGGTTTCGCGTGCGAGGGCGCGGGTAAGCGGGCCAGCGATAGCCGGATCATCTTCAACGAGAAGCACTGTAGTCACGGAAACAGCATACCGGATTTCAGGGATCTCTTGTACATTTCTTGACCTAAATGGGATGAAATCACAAGATCAGGTAAAAAAGCAGGCAGGCTTTTAGTGACGATAGGTCAGAAGATAGGGCGAAATCGTTCCAAAACCGCGCAAAGTCGCGCTCGGGAATTCTTCTACGTCATACTCCATTCCCGCTTTACCCGCGGCAATCGCGGCAGCTGTGGTGGGATCCATCAAGATTTTGCCCACCGGAGCGATATCTACCAGGCGCGAGGCCAAATTAACCGTCGGACCAAACACATCGCCTGAACGAGAAAAGACATCACCGCGCACGAAGGAAGCACGAACGGGAAGCATCTGATCATCAGCGCCGAGCTGCTCAATAAGTGAAACCGCTACTCGAAGGCCCGTTTCGAGATCATCGGCAATATACATGACCGCATCGCCAATCATCTTGACCACGCGGCCCCCCGCATCCGTCACGGCGTCACGCGAAAGCTGCTCAAAACGACCAATAAGGTCAACCAGACGCCCACCCAGAATCGTCGACGATGAGGTGTAGGAAACCATGTCAACAAAGCCCAGGGATCGATTCAGCGGGAATCGCGGCTGCAATCCCTCATGTCCACGCGTGGCGATCTCATGATCCATCCGTTTGAGCAGTGCATCCAATTGACGTCGCCACGAATGTCGAAGGAGCTCATCGAACATGTCAACACGCTCACGAATATGGTCGAGGACATACATTCGCGCCGCGGTGTCATCTAAGCCGTAGCGTCGCATCGTATCTTCAACAAGCGCTTCAACCTGCCACAAGCCCAAACGGTCAGCTAAGTGGGAATTTGCACGGAGAAGCGAACGCGCGGTCGCCTGATCAATAGCCCCCGAAGCAATAAATTTCGACCATTCAATGAAAAGCCGAGCATCGTTTTCCGTAAAGACCTTTTCTTCGGCACTCGGGGACGGGAAACCCATTGCGACCCAGAATTCGCGAACATCCTCACTGCTGGTCTGCGCCATCTGGGCAAGATCATCAACAGTGAGGGTAGCCGGACCACCAAGGAGGGAAGAGCTATTGGTGTGTGCAGTCGAAAAATCGTGACTCAATCCTGCTTCTTCCTTCACAGCTTCCTCCACGCATGTGGCCTAACACACATTAGTGTAGTGAAGAAAAGCTGAGCCTGCACGGGAAAATTCATAGTATGCACCTTGTATTAGCCTCACAATCTCCTGCCCGTCGTCATATCCTCCAGGAAGCCGGGATAACTCCCATCATCAAAGTTTCCCAAGTGGACGAGGATTCAATCTTGGATCGAATCCCCAGCGCCTCCCCCGCTGAGAAAGTGTGCGCACTTGCGGAGGCAAAAGGCATGGCCGTAGCTTCGGCGATATGCGCGGGAAAGCTATCGCTGGACGAGGCCTCCCTCCCCGAAGGTGAGTGCGTACTAGTTGCCTGTGATTCCATGCTCGAGGCCGGTGGGGAGTTACTGGGTAAGCCTCACGATCCCCAAGTTGCCCTTGCCCGAGTAAAGGCACTTTCCAAGGCACACACAACCTTGTGGAGCGGCCACTACCTCGCACATATGCGCTGGGATAAGGACGGATGGAAGGTTCTGCGCGAAGACACGCGTCCATCCTCAACCGATATTCACTTTGGCTCGATCAACGATGAAGAAGCCCAAGCCTACGTAGCAAGCGGCGAGCCCTTAGAAGTCGCCGGTTCTTTCACCATCGACGGATTGGGTGGAGCCTTCATCGAAGCCATTGAAGGCGACCACCACAATGTCATTGGAATCTCGCTTCCCTTAATTCGCACCATGATGGCCGATATGGGATTGCAGTGGGTCAGTCTTTGGGATCGAAAAGGACCTGACGCCCACTAAGCCCCTCAAGCATCACGCTCGGATCGGCTCGGCGATCAAACGGCTCGCGGCCTCGGCGACGCGTTCGTCGGTGGCAGTCAAGGCTACGCGCACAAAGCCTGCCCCGGCCTCGCCATAAAAATCGCCCGGAGCAACGACAATCCCCCGCCGCGCGAAGGCATCAACAAGCTGCCAGGAATCAAAGTCACCACGAGGATCCCTCACCCACAGGTAAAGGCCCGCAGCCGAATCCTTGTCACGCTCAAGACCAGTGCGTTCAATAGCATCGATCAAGATTTCACGTCGGCGCGCATACACCTGACGCTGTGCCTCAACGTGTTCGGTATCCTCCAGCGCAACGCGCATTGCAGCTTGCACTGGAGCAGGAACCATCATCCCCGAGTGCTTACGCACTTCAATAACAGGAGCAAGAAGCTCGGGATCCCCGTACATCAACGCTGCACGGTAACCAGCTAGATTCGACTGCTTAGACAGCGAATACAGCACGATCAGCGAACGAGGATCTCCATCGCAGACTCGTTCATCGAGCAGTGAGGGCACGCCCTCATGAACGAAAGGCTCCTCCCATGCCAAAGCCGAGTAGCACTCATCAGAAATCACGACTGCGTCATGAGCGCGAGCCCACTGGACGACCGTACGCAGTTCATCAAGCGTGAGGACATGGCCATCGGGGTTGCCCGGCGAGTTCAGCCATACAAGTTGAGCATCGGGCCACGACGAAGGATCTGTCGGGTCGACTGGAAGCGGTGTAGCTCCCGCTAAACGCGCACTGATGTCGTAGGTCGGATACGAGGCCTGCGGGAATAAAACCGTATCTCCGGGGCGCACTCCAAGAAGGAAGGGAAGCCATGCAACAGCTTCCTTGGAGCCGATAGACGGCACAACGCCCTGCAATCCAACGTCCACCATGTTCCGCCGCTTTCCCCACGCAAGAATTGCGTGACGAAGCTCAGGAGTGCCAATCACAGTTGGATATCCCGGCGCATCCGCATGCTCTCGAAGCGCATCCTGAATGAGTGCGGGAGTGGGATCAACCGGAGTTCCAATCGACAGATCACACACTCCACCGGGATGTTCAGCTGCCCGTTTACGGTAAGGGGTGAGCTGATCCCAAGGGAATGAGGGCAGATCGAGTGGGCGCGGAAGGACGCTCATGTGTTTCCTTACTTGTCCCAATCCTCATTCTGCGGAGGAAGCTCGCTGATCCACGGAACATCGAAGGGCTGAGGACCGGTCTTCTGAGCACCACCCGGGCTGCCCAGGTCAACAAAGAAATCGGCGTTGGCCTGCAGGTAATCGGACCATTCGCTGGGGAGGTCATCCTCGTAGAAGATTGCTTCGGTCGGGCAGACCGGTTCGCACGCACCGCAGTCCACGCACTCATCGGGGTGGATGTACAGGGTACGCTCACCCTCGTAAATGCAGTCGACGGGGCACTCATCAACGCAGGCCCGGTCCTTAACATCAACACAGGGCTGGGCAATGACGTAAGTCATTAATTCCTCCTTGGACTGGGTTGGACAACCACTTCATTCTATTATCGCCAACATGAAGAACCACGCGAACGAGCAGCCTTCTTCCCCCGAAAATAGGGAAAAGATCAGTCCTGCGGAGCATGCCCAAGCAGAAGCTTTTACGCGACAAGAAACGCACGCAATTCCCAATCTTCCGTGGATGCAATTGGGAGTGGGCTCCCGCGTGGTCGTCCGCTATCGCCTAGACGATGGTCTACACGATGCACTGGGAACGCTCATCGAAGCTGCCCCAACCCACGTGATCATCGAGACCCGGCGCGGCCAAGTTCGCGTCGATGCGCGAACCATGGTCACCGGGAAGCGCGTCCCTCCCCCACCGCAGATCTAATCTGAGCTTCAGTTAGCTTTAAGGCCTACTAGGGCCAAGGGGACTTAGTCCTTGTTCTGACGACGCTCGCGAGCGGCAATCTTGAAGCGCTCCTGGGCGTCCAAGACTACCTTACGCACGCGAACGGCCTCGGGAGTCACTTCAACGCACTCATCGTTAGCCGCAAACTCCAGGGACTCTTCCAAGGTGAGTTTGCGAGAAGGCGTCAAGGACTCGTAGACATCAGCGGTCGCACTACGGGTGTTGGTTTGCTTCTTTTCACGGCAGATATTGACATCCATATCCTCGCCGCGAGGATTCTCACCAACAACCTGGCCTTCATAGACCTCCGAACCCGGCTCAACAATGAAGGAGCCGCGCTCTTGAAGGTTCGTCATCGCGTAGGGAGTCGCCTGGCCTGCGCGGTCCGCAACAAGCGAGCCAGTCAAGCGCTGCTCAATTGCGCCCTGCCACGGAGCATAGCCTTCGGCGATCGACGAGGCGATACCGGTACCGCGAGTCTCGGTGAGGAAACGCGTACGGAAGCCAATCAGGCCTCGGGCGGGAACGACAAATTCCAAGCGGATCCAGCCCGAACCGTGGTTGGCCATGGTCTCCATGCGCCCCTTACGCTGAGCCATCAGCTGGGTGACAGAGCCGAGGTATTCCTCGGGGATATCAATGGTCATGCGTTCCATGGGCTCGCTGCGCACACCGTCAATGGTCTTGGTGACAACCTGCGGCTTACCAACGGTAAGTTCGAAGCCTTCACGGCGCATCTGCTCAACAAGAATTGCCAGAGCGAGTTCACCACGTCCCTGAACTTCCCATGCGTCGGGACGTTCGGTGGGCAGAACTCGAATGGAAACGTTACCAATGAGTTCGCGATCCAAGCGATCCTTCACCTGACGCGCGGTCACCTTTGCGCCCTTGACTCGTCCAGCCATGGGAGAGGTGTTAATACCGATCGTCATCGAGATCGCGGGATCATCAACGGTGATCAAGGGCAGGGGGCGAGGATCGTCGAGGTCAACCAGTGACTCACCGATAGTGATGTCTTCGATACCGGCTACCGCAACGATATCGCCGGGCTCAGCGGTTTCGGCAGGAAGGCGCTCCAGGCCTTCGGTGCGAAGAAGCTCGGTGATTCGAACAGGCTTGATCGTTCCGTCGTGGCGAGCCAGACCAACGGTTTCACCCTTACGCAGAGTGCCGTTGTGGATACGCAGCAGGGCGAGGCGGCCAAGGAAGGGCGAGGCGTCGAGGTTCGTCACGTGCGCCTGCAGGGGTGCGCCTTCCTCATATTCGGGGCCGGGAATACGCTGAAGGATCGTCTCGAAGAGAGGCTCGAGATCCTCGGTGGGGATATTGCCGTCGCCGGGGTTGGTCAGCGAGGATTTTCCTGCCTTTGCCGAGGCGTAGACAACGGGGACATCCAGCAGCGAGTCAACATCGGCATCAACGCCTTCGCTCATGAGGTCCTCAGCCAATGCAAGAAGCAGGTCCTGGGTTTCCGAGACGACCTCATCAATACGCGCATCGGGACGGTCAACCTTATTGACAACGATCACGACGGGAAGCTGGGCTTGAAGGGCCTTGCGAAGGACGAAACGAGTCTGCGGGAGAGGTCCTTCAGAGGAATCGACAAGCAGAACGACGCCGTCAACCATGGATAGGCCTCGTTCAACTTCGCCACCGAAGTCTGCGTGTCCGGGGGTGTCAATGACGTTAATGACCACACCACCTTCAAGCCCGAGCTTTTGAGCAGCGGGACCGCGATAGTGGACCGCAGTGTTCTTGGCGAGAATCGTAATGCCCTTTTCGCGTTCAAGATCACCCGAATCCATCACGCGTTCGCCGGTCTTCTCAACCGTATCGCGCTCATTGAAAGCACCCGACTGCCACAACATCGCATCAACCAAGGTCGTCTTGCCGTGGTCAACGTGTGCAACAATCGCGACATTTCGTAGATCTTCGCGGATGGTCATAAAGCTCCCTATACATTCTCGACGCGTATCACAGCTAGCTTATCGCCGTTTTTGAGGAAGTCCCTTGTTCGGAGGGCTATGTGTGAGGCGTTACTCGCGCTATCCTTGTCCAATGACAAACCGACGCGTCTATCGCGCCAGCAATGACTGCTGTGATGCGAGCTTCTCAGATTCAGGTGCCCAGGTCCTTACATGGCAACCTTCTGGCACCGAGCCTGTCCTCTGGCTCTCCGAACGTTCTCTGCCCTGGGCATCGACGCCCGCACGGGGAGGGATTCCGATTTGTGCACCGTGGTTTGGTGTTGCAACAGCTTCCTTGGCTGCCCCCGGATCCGAAGCACAAAACCATGGATTCTTAAGAAATGCAACGTGGGAACTGATTGAACGTAGCGATTCCCATGCAGTTCTTGAATTCGTTTACAAACCATCCACAAACGCTGAGATGGCAAAATTCCCCCATCGTTTCACCTCGAAACTTGAGGTCACTTTCGGGGAGGAACTTCACCTGGTGCTTTCGATGAAGAACACCGATGACGAAGCCTTCTACGTCGATGAGGCCTTGCACTCCTATTTCAATGTTTCCGATGTACGTGAGATTTTCATTCACGGCCTCGATGGAGCCAACGAATTGGATACGGTACGCGACACACAAGGCATTCACGAAGGTCCGCTGAGCTTCACTAAGGGTCGTGTCGATTCGATCTTTGATACGAGCAATGGAGCAATCATTGAAGATCCGGGTTTCAAACGACGGATCATCATTGAAAAAGAACATTCTGCATCGACCATCGTCTGGAATCCTGCCGAATCCAAAGCAGCGGACATGCACCACGAGGACTGGAAACACTTCGTCTGCGTCGAAGTAGGCAACGTCCGCCGTAATGCATTACTCCTCCGCCCGGGACAATCTCACTGGATGTCCTTGACTATCAAGGTGGAAGAACTCGTATAGGCGGATCCTCACTGATACAAGCCGTGAGCATCCTCAGGTAGACGAAAATCTCTCTCGATTGCCGT
>CALIZH010000221.1 GCA_938028585.1 uncultured Actinomyces sp.
CTGACCAGAAGGCGACTGACGTGAAGAACGCTCAGGAAGCATTGAAGAACGCTATTGCCTCCTACCAGTCTGCAAAGGCGGCTCAAGCAGCAGCATCGCAGCGCCCATCATCTAACAGCGGATCACAGTCGCGCTCCTACTCGAATGGTGGCGGTTCTAGTTCTGGCTCCACTGGCGGATCATCCTACTCCGGTGGCGATTCTGGTTCTGGCAGTGGCTACCGTAACTACTCCCAACAAGACGGATTCGACTTCGATAAGTGGACCGAAGAACACAGCATCGGCAAAGATCAACTCAAGCCTGGGATGAAGTGCTTCGTTGTAGGTAACGGTCGCTACATGTGCTCCTGACCCACACTCAACAAAACCCCGTAGCTCGGTTCCACACCGGCTACGGGGTTTTCGTCATCATGACACCACGCACAACAAAACAACAACAGTAAGTCCGGTTCGTCCTCCTCCGGTGGCGGTTCCAATACTTCCCCTGCTCCGGCACGCCAGTCCAACAATGGTGGCTCTGGCCGTATCGACCTCGGTCCCGGCCAAGCTGACCACCCCGGGATACGCCTCTCAGAGATCGACCTCCTCGACCGAGTAGAGTAGGGGAATGCCATCCTCAACCCGCGCGGAAATCCTCACCGGAATCCGCATGACCGCACCCATTGCGGCGGGCTATATTCCTCTGGGGATTGCATACGGCATTTTGGTCATGCAGCTTGGTATGCCCTGGTGGATGGCACCGGCGCTCTCTCTCGCTGCCTATTCGGGGTCCGCGGAGCTCCTTGTTATTACTTTGGCGGCCTCACACACCCCCATCGCCGTCATTGCTGTGACGATGCTGCTCGTCAACTTCCGGCATCTCTTCTACGCATTCTCCTTCCCTCTTCACCTGGTTGAGGGCAGGCTCGCGCGTCTATTTTCCATGTATGCCCTGGTTGATGAGGCCTACGCGATCACTGCTGCACGACCCGAAGGCTGGACGAAGCCTCGTCTTCTTGCCATGCAAGTCACCTACAACGCGACATGGGTGGCCTCGGGATTAATTGGCGTTCTTGCGGGCTCGTTCATCCCCACTCAGATCCAGGGCTTGGATTTCGCGCTCACTGCGCTGTTTATCACCCTCACCCTCGACTCGATTCGCTCCCTCAAGGACATTCCCTCGGTTGTTTTGGCGGCCGGATCATTCCTCATCGCAATGCTGGTCTGGCCACAACAACGGCTTTTGCTTGCACTGCTGCTATTCGTTGCATCCCTTGTGGTGCGCCATGTGATGACGGAAAGCCATGTGATGACGGAAAGAGGTGAGGGATCCTGATGTCTCACTCGCTCCCCTACCTCCTCGGAATCCTCTTGGTCGTCTTCGTCATCGACTTCACCTTGCGCGCGCTCCCCTTTAAAATCCTTGAACCGCTGCGCGAGTCCAGCTTCGTTCGGAATATGGCTGTGTGGATGCCTCCGGGAATTTTGCTGATCCTTGTCTTGGCGACGCTCAGCGACAACGCAGGCGCTGCTGGTTCGCAGTGGTGGGCAGCCGTTATCGCAACTGTCATCACCATCGTTGTCCACCTGGTAACGAAACGGCGCCTCCTGTGGAGCGTCGGTTTGGGAACACTCAGCTACATCCTCATGCTGAACTGGCTCTAGAAGCCGTACTTACGGTGCCCACGCCTCGTCCCGCACGCCCCGCCGCGCCGCGTTCGACACCCCAGCCACCGCCTCGTCCCGCCCGGTCCGTCTCACACGAAGACTCACCCCGTCCACACGAAGTCGACAAAAGACACAGCTTATTCCCTGCGACATTTACCGACTTCATGTGACATTCGGGGAGCGACAGGCGGAACGGCGCCCGCAGCCGACTCTGCGGCGCCCCCCGCACACCGCGCGCTCCGCGGCGCTACCCTTATCCCATGCGTACGACCTCTTACACTCACCACGCTCACACCGTCTACGAGCACCGCCTCGACGTTCCCCTCGATCACACTCGCCCCCTCGGCGCAGATAACCCGACCATCGAGATCTTCGCGCGCGAGGTCGTGCGTCCCGGCAAGGAAAACGCGCCCTACGCAGTCTTCCTCCAAGGCGGACCCGGCTACCCCAGCCCTCGTTTCGGCACCTTCGACAGCGGGTGGATGAACCGCCTACTTCAGGATTACCGCGTGGTCCTTCTCGATCAACGAGGCACCGGCCAGTCCACCCGCATGGATGCGCAATCCCTTTCCTTCCTTCCGACCCCACAGGAAAAGGCCAACTACCTGCGTTACTTCCGCCAAGATCAGATCGTCTACGATGCCGAGGCCTTCCGCCACGAGCTCGCGGGAGACGAGCCATGGACGACTCTTGGCCAGTCCTACGGCGGCTTCATCACAACTTCCTACCTCTCGCTTGCTCCCCAGGGCCTCAAGGCCAGCCTCATCACGGGAGGCCTGCCCGGCCTCGTCCATGTCGATGAGATCTACCGACTGACCTACCAGCGCACAGCAGCGCGCAACCGTGTCTATTTCCAGCGCCACCCCGAGGACGAAACAACAGTGCGCGAAATCGCCGCACACCTGCGCGATACCGAAGAGCTTCTTCCCACCGGCGAACGCCTCAGCAGCGCACGCTTCCGCCAGATCGGCATGATGCTGGGCGGACAGGGACGCACCGACCAGCTCCACTACCTGCTCGAAGGCCCGTGGGTGACCGTGAAGGGCCAGCGTCGCCTCTCCACCCAATTCCTCGAAGCAATCGCAGATGCAACGAACGTCGCCCCGATTTACGGTGTTTTCCAGGAATTCATCTACGCCTGCGCAACACCCGAATTGCACGGAACCGCAACGAATTGGGCAGCAGACCGCCTAGCCGAAGAGATCCCCGGTTTTGCGAAGGACGCTGATCCCCTGGATACTTCCGAGCCCTACTACTTGACGGGCGAGCACTTCATGCATCGCGTCTTCGACGAGGACCCGGGACTCGCTCCCTTGGCAGAGGTCGCCGATATCCTCGCGCAGGTGACAGATGCAGCGCCGGTTTACCTTCCCGAGGTCTTGGCGCAGAACACGGTCCCCGTTGCAGCCGCGGTCTACTACGATGACATGTTTGTGCCGCGTGAATTGTCCCTTCAGACGGGCGAGCTCATTGGCGCTCACCACTACATCACGAATGAGTACCAGCA
>CALIZH010000222.1 GCA_938028585.1 uncultured Actinomyces sp.
CATCGCCTCACCAATATTTTTTGAAGCTTGTAGCATTATCTGGGCAAGCTTCCGCCACTTATTTGAACTTGAAGTTTTACCCAAACGGAAAAGTTCCGTTTAACAAGAAATGCTCTGAGAACTACTTAGCTCTCGAAATTGGCCAATTCGCAACCCGCTTGGGGCGCGGTGGCGCGTAGGTGCGAATTTTTGAGGTAGTCAGACCAAGATCTACAAGATCCTGAGCCAGGAGTGCTGCACAAGCAACCCCCTCAACCACGGGCACATTGAGCTGCTCAGTTAGCTCCCGATCCAACCCCGCCATACCCCCGCAACCAAGAACGATTACTTCAGCATGATCCTCGACGAGTGCAATTCGCGCTTGTTCTCGAATTGCGTCTTTCGCGCGCTCCTGATCTTCCAGCTCAAGAACACTAAGCGAAGTCGATCGAACATTTGCACAGTGTCGGTCAAGCCCAAAGCTCAGCAGACGCTCCTCGATAAGAGGGACGGCACGATCAAGTGTCGTCACGATGGTAAAACGATTGCCGAGCAGCATTGCGAAATGCGCAGCCGCCTCGGTCATATCAACAACTGGAACATCAACAATCTCACGCAATCCTTCAACGCCATGCTCACCAAAGCCACATTGAATGACAGCATCAAAAGCATCAGGATAGGTTGCCACGCTGTCCATCACCGCAACAGCGCAGAGATACGATTCGAAATTACCTTCGACTGATTCCGCACCAACTCGTGGAGTCACCTCAACGATTTCCGTACCCTCACGCACAACAGCGCGTGCTGCATCAGCAATCTGCTCACTCATTGCAGCGGTGGTATTGACGTTAACCGCGAGAATTTTCATTTTTCCTCCCAGAAGTCAGTTATCAGCTACATCGCTAATAAGCCGATTCAGTGGCCGAGCCACCGTCGGTAACAGCGATAGTACACAGAGCACAGCTTCGACAAAACACCTGGCTTTTCGGCTTTATCGCGCGTTTTCCTTGTTCAAATACGCACAAAATAAGGACTGAAAAGTGTCAATCTTGACACCCTGAACAAAAACTTCTAGGAACTTCATATCGCCTTCACATCACTTTTTCAGCATTTAGTTTTTCACATAAACAAAATCTGAAAAACAGTGACACATATACATGTTTATTTAACTATTGTTGACACTCCGACTGGACCCTGTACTACAGTGAGCCCCCTAGGACGGTCACATAATGAACATGGAGGTTCTCATGGTGTCCCTCGATCAGCTTCTCAGCCCATATCCTCAGGCCCTCGAGCTCAGCGCCAACGCAGTCCGCGCAGAAATCAGGGCGAATTCGACAACCGAACCTGTCTTTTTTGTCCTTGACGACGACCCCACCGGCACCCAGTCCGTTGCTGATATCCCGGTATTAACAACCTGGGGTTTGGAGGATTGCAAATGGGCACTTATGCAAGAAAAACCCGCAATTTATGTCATGACAAATTCGCGTTCACTACCGCGTTCAGAAGTCGCAATTATTATCGATGAAATTGTCCAGAATGCTAGTGAGGCGGCTCGAGAACTAAATATTCCTATCTCTTTTGTTTCGCGCTCGGATTCGACATTACGTTGCCATTTTCCGCTTGAGGCAGCATCGATTGCGAAATCAATTGAGAAAAACGGTCAAGACATTGACGGAATTATCCTAATTCCTGCCTTCCCAGATGCCGGTCGACTGACCATAAATGGCGTCCATTACTGCCGCGAAGGCAATAGTTATATCCCTGTTGGAGAAAGCGAATTTGCACGAGATGCAAGTTTTGGTTTTCATTCATCTGAACTTGCTCTTTGGGTAGAAGAAAAGAGCCGAGGTGAAATTCCCTTCGATAATGTGGTTACTGCGGATCTGAATTGTGTCCGTACCCAGCCTGAAGAGCTGCTTTCACGCGTGATGTCGATTTGTAACGGAATGGTCTTCGCACCTGATGCAGCTTGCGAAGAAGATTTACGCGCAATTAGTCTCGCTTTGATTCAAGCAGAAGCACAGGGGAAACACTTTGTCTACCACGTCGGTCCGCCTTTTATGCGAGCTCGAATTGGCCAGGACCGTCATGCTCCGATTACTAGCGATGAAATCAACACTCTCATCGACTCTGAGCGCGCTTTCGTTCCTGGTGGCTTGGTCGTAGTCGGATCGCATGTTGCGGTAACGAATGCGCAGCTCAACCATCTCACTTCGAACGTGCCGCTCCATCACATCGAGCTTGATGTTTCGCAGGTCATTGATGATTCACAACGCGAAATGTACCTCAACGAGCTCGCGCATGAAGCAATCGATTGTTTATCGGAAAAAACCGTATTGATCTCTACCTCACGGAAGGTTCACACCGCTTCCGATCCCGAGGCCTCGCTTGCTATTGCCCGCCTCGTATCGGCTTCCCTTGTCCGCCTCGTTCAAGAAATCATCGCTGGGACCTCCCCCCGTTTTGTC
>CALIZH010000223.1 GCA_938028585.1 uncultured Actinomyces sp.
GTTTGAGGTTGCCTGCGGCCATTTCTCACGCGCCAAGGCAAGAAAACCCGCAGTGATTGCGGGAGCACAGCTCAGGCACTCCACCTTTTCGACATTTTTGTCTGGATATACCCGCGCATTGATGTTTGCACCAACAGAGGCGGTAACCGTGTGTTGACTCCACGAAGAACGCGCCGTGAGCTGCCCATCGGTCGAGATATTTGTAACCCCAACGACACCGGAGAATAATGAATACGAGCGTAGCGACAAATCAAGCGGCTCATCACCAACGCTTGCAACGACTGGAACCCCTCGTGCCATCGCGTGTGCGAAGGCCCACTTGTAGTAGTCCTTAATGTCCTGCATCATAAAACCTACGTCGAACCCCAAATCAGCATAGGGAACCGCAAGCACAATGAGTTGTGCTCCATCGTCTACAGCCTGATGAATGAGATTTCGTATCTGGAACTTCGGTATTCCTCGGTCGTCTACGCACTCACCTGAAACATCGTAGTGAGATCCCGAAAGGCTATAAGTCATCAGCGTCGCTCCTGGGGCAACGCCATACGACTGCGATACCAAGACCGATGCCATGGCAGTTGGACGTGTCAATGTTTGAGCAACAGGATCAAATTTGCACGGACTTTGATCAATAATTGATGCCCCGGCAAGTTCAGGAGCAGAGGTATCGACCAAGCCACCAATAAGTGCGATCTTGACTCCCTTACCGGTGATGCCTTTCGCTTTCACTTGGTCCAGGTGATAGTAAGAAACATAATCTTGTCCGGTGATGGAATCATCTGCCACCGCATCGCGCAGCGGGACAAACGCACCGGCGGCGATCAAAGCACATGCACTTCCTGCGCCGATAAGTGCCCGCACTACCTTGCGATGTGAAAAAAGCATCGATTTCATTTCGCTTCTCCCTTGACCTTTCACTTCGCAACCTGGAAACGACGAACTAGGGGCTCTCCACCTACCTGTGTCGCATCGCTATCAATTGTCAGGGTCCAGACGTATTCTGCCCCGCCACGTCCTTTTTCAACCTCGACGGTCCATTCTGAGTAGTATTCGCATCCCTGATCCACGCAGAGTTCGTAACCTTCTTCACCCAAGCGCCAATAGTCGGCGGCTGACATGTACAGGTAGGCGTAATCATTCTTATCGGCTTCGACCGTACCGTCGGTTTTAAGCTCGTAGGTCCGCTGATAGGCGATCGGCGGCTCCTTCATCAAGAGTTTGGTTCCGACCATCTTGTTTAAGGCCACTGCCTGTTGTCCGATCTCTGCGCGTTCAGAGGCAGAAGATGCCGCTTCCATCCGGGAAATCAAAGTATTTTTCTGCCCTTCAGGAATATTCTTCATCGCGCGAATATCATCACTACTCACATTCGATGTCCCCAATAAGGAACATCCGGCAAGGCTTCCCCCAAGAACAAGGGCACACAGCGCCGCGACAATACGGCACCCCTTATTGACAGACATCTCGACTCTCTTTCTTCTTGAACAGAAAACAGAATACGGGAGCCTAAGGAACAATCTCAAATATCTCTATTGAAGCACCGACAACACAACCTGACGGGCAGTTAGTAACGCGGCCTCGGCACTGGTGGAGCTGCCCTCGATACTACGATCTATCCACACGATTCTGGGGTCGCGCCGCAGCCACTTGACCTGCCTGCGAGCCAACTGGCGCGTTGCCAAGGCAACAGAATCAATGGCCTCGGGAATCGTCATTTCACCGTCAATAACAGCAAGAGCCTGCGCATAACCGGTTGCTTTAGCGGCAGTCTTTGTATGTCGAAGCCCCAATCGGTCTAGTTCCCGCGTTTCCTCAACAAGCCCCTGGTCAAACATCAAGCGAGTGCGCTGCGCAATACGTTGATCAAGCTCATCCATCGGCCAACGAAGCGCAAGCATGACGGCTGGCGCCACATACACATACTGCGGCATCGATGAAGAATAGGGTTTCCCCGTGAGCTCAATGACTTCAAGCGCTCGAATAATTCTGCGCGCATTGTGCGCATCAATGCGCTGCGCAGACACCGGATCCAATTCCTCGAGCCGATGAAAAAGAGTGGCCACTCCCCCGGGCTGGCAAGACTCTTCCTCAAGACGTTTCCGAAGCTGAGGATCTGTCCCAGGAAAGTCAATCTGATCCAAAAGCGCCCGCTGGTAAAGCCCCGAACCGCCAGCGACAACTGCAAGGTTCGAGCGAGCATGAATCTGTGCGATATCGGTGCGAGCGTACCGCTGGTAGGAGGCGACAGAAGCCTCGTCGCTAATCTCCAAAACATCAATTTGATGATGAGGAATTCCACGGCGCTCCTCAAGGGGAGTTTTCGCCGTACCAATATCCATTCCGCGGTAAAGCTGAAGCGCATCTGCAGAAACCAGCTCCCCTGCGCGTGCCCCCATATCCGCGGGTAAGCTCTGTGCAAGGTCTAAAGCAAGATCGCTTTTTCCCGAGGCCGTGGGCCCCACCACCGCAACGATCAGTTGCGATGGCTGAGCTAGAGTGGGCAATGCGGTATCAGGCATTTCCATTCGGGGCCCCGATACGGATGCGAGGCATACCAAGGGAGATCTTCGAATCTTCTTCGTGCGCTTGACGCTTTTGCCAAGCATCTCCCGCACGGGTCCGACGAAGTTCAAAGAGACCGCCATCCTCCAATGCTGAATCAGCAATGAGGTGGTGAGGCGCTCCGTGCGTAACACGCGCGCGAAGCATGTCACCGGGACGCGGACGATCTGCTTCGCTCATCCCCAGAGGAAGGGCAACGTGAACCAAACGGTTATCACGAGCACGCCCCGAAATACGGTGGGTTGCTCCGTCTTTTCGCCCTTCTCCTGCAGCAACAAGCACCTCAACTTCATTTCCGACGAGTGCTGCATTGTCCTCGGCACAAATGCGTTCCTGCAGAGCCAAGAGACGCTTGTAGCGTTCAAGAGCAACGTCTTGTGGTACCTGATCTTCTCGGTCAGCTGCCGGGGTACCGGGACGCGGAGAGTAGAGGAAAGTGAAGGCAGAACTGAAGCGCGCTTCTTCAACAACTTCGAGAGTCTGTTGGAAGTCTTCTTCAGTCTCTCCGGGGAATCCGACGATGATGTCCGTGGTAATTGCTGCGTCGGGAATTGCAGCGCGTACTCGTGAAAGAATTCCCATGAAACGATCACGACGGTAGGAGCGGCGCATTTGACGCAGGACCGCGTCCGAACCCGACTGGAGCGGCATGTGCAAAGAGGGCATGACAGTTGGCGTCTCGGCCATCGCCTCAATAACGTCATCAGTAAAGGCCGCCGGGTGTGGGCTGGTGAAACGAACGCGTTCCAAACCGTCAATTGTGCCTACGGCTCGCAGGAGATCAGCGAAAGCACCGCGTTGACCGAAGCTCACTCCGTAAGAGTTAACGTTCTGTCCCAGAAGGGTAATTTCAATTGCGCCTTCATCAACAACAGCTTGCACTTCTTCAAGAATTTCACCGGGACGGCGATCACGTTCTTTTCCACGAAGGTGAGGAACAATGCAGAAGGTGCAGGTGTTATTGCAACCAACTGAGATTGAGACCCACGCTGCGTACGCGCTTTCACGGTGAGTAGGAAGTGTTGAAGGAAAAACCTTCAGCGATTCTTCGATTTCAACGGCCGCTTCACGATTGTGCTCTGCACGGCGAAGAAGCGCGGGAAGGACATCGATGTTGTGGGTACCGAAAACTGCATCTACCCAGGGAGCTTTTTCGATGATTCCGTCACGCATCTGTTGGGCAAGGCAACCGCCCACTGCAATCTGCATTCCAGGGCGTTCACGCTTCACTGCCGCGAGCTGCCCGAGGTTTCCAAATAGACGCGTCGCGGCATTCTCACGAACGGAGCAGGTGTTGATAACAATGACGTCTGCACCCATGTCACCTGCGTCGGTTGCGCGCGCTGCAGCGGCAGGAACACGATCGACTGGGACCAAGCCCGCCTTCTCTAAGAGGCCCGAAATACGTTCGGAGTCATGCTCATTCATCTGGCACCCAAGGGTGCGCACCGCGTAGGTTCGCGGGAAGTCCATCATTTCAACACTCATCGTCGTTGAATTCTAGCGCGTATGGATATTTGGTGTCGCTTTCAGCACTTCCCTGAATAGTAAAAGTGCGCCGATCACTGCACCCTGCCGGACCTGGTCGCGGTCTCCACTCAGATCAAGTCGCCCTACCCGCGAGCCACCTTCCCACGCGCAACCCACATAGACCGTTCCAGCAGGATGTCCATCAGCAGGGCCCGGACCCGCGACTCCAGTCGTTGACAAACCAAAATCCGCACCCATAAGTGTGCGAACTCCCTGTGCCATTTGTCGAGCAACTTCATCATCAACGGGACCCGTCTGCGCAAGGCGTTGATCGCTCACCTTCAAAACCGAATGCTTCGTATCTGTCGCGTAGGTACAGACTCCCCCACGCACAGCGTTTGAGGCACCCGGTACGTGAACGAAGGCCGCGCACAAAAGACCACCGGTTAAGGACTCTGCAACAGCAACTGTGAGGCCTGCATTGCTTAAATCAGTAATCAGTTCCTGACAGATAGCATCTTCAGTACTCATCATCCCTGCCTTCGACGATTGCATCAAGCACACGTATACAAACCTGGGGAGAGTATCCCTTGCGTCCAAGCATCGAGAAAATACGTCGACGCGCAACTTGATCGTCACAATTTGGCATCGATCGCATCTTCTTCTGAGCAAGGTTTAAAGCTCGCTCAAACTGTTCATCGACTCCGATTTCTGAGAGCACGGTATCGATGATCTCCGGGGAGATCCCTTTCCGATGAAGATCGACGCGAAGTGCAGATCCCGTTTTTCCACCTGCTTCAAAGCGTCCCCGCGAAAAGGCACGCGCAAAGGCAAGGTCGTCTACCAACCCCAATTGAGTGAGGCGTTCGATAACAGAGGCAGCCACTTCAGAGGAAAAGCCACGACTGGTTATCGCGGTTTCTAATTCGCTTCGTGAACGGGCACGAACATCGAGCTGACGAAGTGCTACTTCACGCGCAGCCTCGAATGCAGCTTGCCCTTCTAGAGCAGAATTGCGCTCGCGCATAAGAGCCTGGCGCTCCGCCGGGCTCTTAGTGCGCGTGCGCGGACGAACATCCTCTTCTGATGTGGTCTCTGGGTCGTAATAGCGGACCATTGGCTAGAAGCCAGCATCCTCAAGCGAGTCATCGATGTCTGACGCAGTAGGTTCTGTCAGTTCAGCATCTTGTACGCCGATTCCCAAAGAAACCAAGATCTTCTGTTCAATTTCATTGGCCAATTCGGGATTATCCGAGAGGAACTGGCGAACATTTTCCTTGCCTTGCCCAAGCTGATCATCACCATAGGTAAACCAAGAGCCAGACTTACGGATGATGCCGGTTTCCACGCCCATGTCGATAATCGAGCCTTCGCGGGAGATACCCTTCCCGTAGACGATATCGAACTCAGCCTGCTTGAAAGGCGGAGCCATCTTGTTCTTGACGATCTTTGCGCGGGTACGGTTACCGACGGGAGCTCCAGCTTCCTTCAGGGTTTCAATTCGGCGAACATCAATGCGGACGGAGGCGTAGAACTTCAGAGCCTTACCGCCGGTTGTAGTTTCGGGATTAACGAAGAAGAC
>CALIZH010000224.1 GCA_938028585.1 uncultured Actinomyces sp.
CAAGGAACTGTTTGCAGAATTCGAGCGTGGACGCGCTTTAGAGGTAGAGATTCGCGAACGAATTGGTGGACTTCATGAATAAGCTAGGCGACTATCTAATCTTTAAGAATGGCAGCACATCACCAGAGCGCTCACCAGAACTACCTTTCCCTGTCTTCGGTTCAAATGGAATTATCGGGAATTCAGCCAGTGCGAATGTTGAAATTGCTTCAGTGATAATTGGCCGTGTAGGCACTTACTGTGGATCGGTATTCTATTCGCCGACGCCAGCGCATGTCACAGATAATGCAATGTACGCAACTCCGATCAAATCGGGTCAAACACAATACTGGTATTACGTGTTGAAAAACTTGAATCTTCATCGACTGAGGCACGGCTCTGGCCAGCCATTATTGAACCAAACAATACTGAAGCAAATTGACTTCAAAGCCCATCCGATTGAGGAACAACAAGGTATTTCTGCGACTTTGGGTGCGCTCGACGACAAAATCGAATCGAATATGCGATTAGTTAAGCTCATTCCTGAGATTATTTCTGTATATGTTACGAAGGAACTGGAAAACAACTGTTCAGAAGTGCCGGTCTCAAACCTCGCAGAATTCGTAAATGGAGGAGCTTACACAAAGGGTGCGTCGGGAAATGGTCGTGTCGTAATCCGAATCGCTGAACTGAACTCAGGGATTGGATCATCCACGGTATACAACAACATCGAGGCTCCTAATAACAAGACTGCCAGGGCCGGAGACATTTTAATGTCCTGGTCGGGAACGTTGGGGGTATACGTGTAGACACTTGACGAAGCAATAATCAATCAACACATCTTCAAGGTTCTTCCCGAAGAGTATCCCTCATGGTTAGTTTTCGACCGTTTAAACTCGGTGATCAGCGAATTTCGCGCGATTGCTGCAGATAAAGCTACAACTATGGGTCATATACGTAGGGATCACTTAACTAGCACTCTGGTTGAGATTCCCGAAAGGGCGGGCATAAAGAGGTTAAATGAAACCTGCTGGCCTTTATGGCGTAAATTCATCTCCGCGCAGCTTGAGATTAATGAATTATCTAGCCTCCGCGATGCTCTACTGCCTGAATTTATGTCGGGTCGAATTCGAGTGCGTGTTATGGAGGTTTCCGGATGACTGGACTTAACGTTGATTGGGCAATAGGAGAACTTGACAAATTCATCGAAATGACGGTTCTTAGGAATGATAGCTTCCGCGGTAATGGCATAGCTCGCCTTGCCTATACTTCAAGTACTGCTGCGCCAGACGCGGACGTGGCTAAGCAAGCTCAGATCGTTGAGAAAGTACTGGATCGGGTGATTCCTAGGTGGCGTACCGAAATTGAGTTACATAAGTGTAACCGTTGGACGCGGCATCGTGAGGCGGCTATTCGAGCCAAAGTCGAACTTGAACGCGAGGAAGAGATCCGCGTAAATCTTGGAGATGATGCTCCTGAGCTATCGGCTGCGAGGCTGCATCCTTGGGGATGGGGCGGTGCCTCGTCATTGTGGCAATCTGGACATTTCCGTGAAGCTGTGGAAGGTGCTGTCAGCCAAATGTGGACGATCACAGCCTTGCAGCTCAAAATAAGTTGGGACGGCGTGATGTTTCGGAGACGGATCTTTTCAATCAGGCGTTTAGTGAACAGCCTTGTGCGATAGGTAGTCCGCGTCTACATCGTGTGTCTGATGATGGGGGTAAGACTTTCAGGTCGGTGCAGCGTGGCGCACGCATGTTTGCCGAGGGTGTGTTCGCTGGTATTCGTAATCCTCTTGCTCATGAGGCTGAGCAAGAAATGTCTGAGCAACAGGCTCTTGAGTATTTAGCTGCGTTAAGCGTGTTGGCACGATGGGTTGATGATTCGACAGTGGAGGCTGCATCATGAATGTGTTTATGAAAACACCGTAGAACTTGCTGCGTTGGAGTATTTCGCTGAGCTTGGGTATCGCACACGGTATGGGCCGGTTGATGCGGCTGTTGGCGATGTTCGCGAAAAGCCTTCGGATGTCGTGTTGTGGGGCCGTGTTGAGGATGCTTTGCGGCGGTTGAACCCGGGCGCGTCACCGCAGATGGTGGGTGAGGCTCTTAAACGGATGCAGCGTGCGGAGTCGCAGGATGTGGTGCTGGAGAACCGGCGTATACATAATTTGATGATCAGGGGCGTACCTGTTGAGACGACAGCCAGTGACGGCCAAACAATTACCGTGTTGCTACGCATGATCGATTTTGAGAATCCTGCATCAAATGACTGGCTGGCGTTGAATCAGTTCACGATTATCGAAAACGGGCACAATCGCCGCCCTGATGTGCTGGTGTTCTTGAACGGTCTGCCGGTTGGTTTGCTGGAGCTGAAGAATCCTGCCAATGAGCACGCCACTATGCGTCACGCCTGGAACCAAATCCAGACCTATCGTTCTCAGATTCCGTCAGTGTTTGTGCCGAACGTGGTGACGGTGATTTCAGATGGCACAGCTGCTGCGATGAGCTCGTTTACCGGAGGGTTCGAGCACTATGCGCCGTGGAAGACCATCGACGGGCGTGATGTGATCACGAACCGCCCCGCTTTGGAGGTGCTCATCAAGGGCGTGTTCGATCCTGAGCGGTTCCTCGACATTTTGCGTAATTTCGTCGTGTTTTCTGACGAACCTGTCGCGGATGCGTCTTCCGGTCAGCGGCGTCGGGCGTTGATCAAGCGAGTAGTGAAGTACCACCAGTATTGGGCGGTCAATGCTGCTGTGGAGTCAACGATTCGCGCCTCGGGTCCTGATGGGGATCGTCGTGGTGGCGTCGTGTGGCACACCCAAGGTTCAGGCAAGAGCTTTGAGATGGTCTTCTACGCGGCCAAGCTGATGCGAGATCCACGTATGGCAAACCCAACGTTGGTATTCATCACCGATCGTAACGATCTGGACGATCAGCTGTTTGGCGAGGTGTTCGCTCCAGCACGTATCTTGCCAGAAACGCCCGTACAGGCGGAAGGTCGAGATGATTTGCGCTCGCTGCTGACTCGGGCATCTGGCGGAATCATTTTCACCACTATCCACAAGTTCGCACCAGGTGAGGATGGGGATTCTAATCCTGTGCTCACGGATCGCCGTAATGTGGTCGTTGTTGCGGACGAAGCTCACCGTTCTCAATATGGTTTTACGGAGACTCTGGATTCGCAGGGACGTCTCAAAGCAGGTTTGGCAAAACACATGCGAGACGCGCTTCCAAATGCGACGTTCCTTGGCTTCACTGGAACCCCGATCGAATCGAATGATCGTTCTACCCGCGCTGTCTTCGGAGACTACGTCGACGTCTATGACCTTACGCGCGCAGTGGAAGACGGGGCAACGGTCAAGATTTATTACGAGTCACGTTTGGCCAAGATCAATCTTTCTGATGATTCCCTAGCCAACATTGATGATCTGATTGAACAGGCCTGTGAAGGTGATTCTCTCGATTCTTCGGAGCGCGCCAAGACGAAGTGGTCCCAGCTCGAAGCTTTGGTCGGCGCTGAGTCCAGGATCGACACAGTGGCCGCAGACATCGTTTCCCATTGGGAAGAACGCCGTGCTGCGATGGCGGGCAAGGCCATGATTGTCACGATGAGTCGCCGGATCGCGGTCGAGCTGTATGAGAAGATTGTGAAACTGCGCCCAGAGTGGCACAGCGACGATCTCGACAAGGGAAAGATCAAAGTCGTCATGACAGGATCTGCGGCCGATCCAGCGAACTTCCAACCCCACATTCACTCGAAAGACGAACGCCGCGATCTGAAACTACGTGCAAAGAATCCAGACGATGAGCTGGAGATCGTGATCGTGCGTGACATGTGGCTTACCGGTTTTGACGCTCCGTCCTTGCATACCATGTACGTGGACAAG
>CALIZH010000225.1 GCA_938028585.1 uncultured Actinomyces sp.
GACGACCGGGGGACGCGGCTGCATGTTCTCTGCATCGTCCAGTTCTTCGGCTTCGAGGTCGATGTCGAAGGACTCGAGCAGTTCACGATCCTCATCTTCAGGCGAAACAACCTTGACGTCGTAGCCGAGCTCTGCGCCCAGCGCTTCGAAGGTGTCCTGATCCAGCGACTGCGTGGCGGTTGCCATCTCTCCCAAGTGGAAGAGGACGGTCACCAGCGCTGCGGGATTGACGTTGATCTTCTCAGCGAAGTCAGCAAGAGAGGCACCCTGACGGATGCGGATCTGCTGTCCATCGCCACGAGGAATCGAAACGCCGCCAATGACGGGTGCGTTCTGCTGTTCAAACTCTTGACGCTTTGCGCGCTTCGACTTACGTCCGCGCGAGCTCTTGCCGCCACCGCGACCGAATGCGCCCGGCGTTGCGCCGCGGCCGCCACCGCGACCACCGCGCGGCGGAGCGAAACCGCCACCGGCATTTGCTCCGGGAGCACCCTGGCCACCAGCATTACCGCCACCCGGACGGGTACCGCGGCCTCGGCCACCACGAGGACGTTCAGAAGAAGGTGCGGGACGATCCGAGCGAACGAAGTTCGCCTGTCCGGGCATCATTCCCGGGTTTGGACGCGGGCCGCCGCCGGTAGGTGCGCCACTGCGCTGCGGACGAGGCCCACCCTGACGTGCTCCCTGAGCACCACCGGGACGTGCGGGACGTTCACCCTGTGCGCCACGTGCGGGACGGTTTCCACCGCGACCACCCTGACTACCACCGGGACGGGGCATACCCTGGCTGGATGCGTAGGGGTTGTTTCCGGGGCGAGGACCACCGGGACGGGGCGCTCCGGGACGAGGCGCACCCGGCTTGGCTGCAGAGCCACCGGGACGCGGGGCGCGAGGAGCTACGGGCTTGGGGGCTTCCTCGCTGCTTCCACGAGCCTGACGCGGCGCCGGCTTGGGAGCGCGGGGGGCAGCTTCAGCCTTTTCGGAAGCTGTGGCCTTTGGTGCTGCTGCCTTGGGCGCACGAGGCCCAGGCTTATGAGCAGAAGGCTTGGGAGCTTCGGCAGATGCAGGAGCGTCGTCCTGTGCGGGTGCTGCCGAGGCGGTTTCAGCGGTCTTTGCGGAAGCCTTTGCCTTGGGCTTGGGGGCCGCCTTCTTCGGGGCGCTCTTAGCGTCACCCGATGCTGAACCGGAAAGCTTTTCAAAGTGCTCGCGCGCTTCACGCGCTACGGGCGGTTCAAGTGCGGACGAAGAAGCTTTAACGTATTCGCCCTTGTCTCGCAGGTAGGCCAGCAATTCCTTGCTGGGGATTCCGAGCTCTTTGGCGAGCTCGTGGACACGCAGTTTTGCCACTTTTCTCCTTGTTCGGGAACGTCCCCGAACGGAGACGTATCACTGATAATGCAGGCAGCTCATCGCTGGGTACTCATCGGGTGCCCATGGGCTTTCAACCCGCTTTCGCTACTCGTTGTCCGGCGCCCTGTGCGCCGCAGACAGAATTTCCTTCCCCAGTTCAGCCCACTGTTCGTCAGTCATTTCTACTGATCGACGCAGTGAACGTCCGATCGTCCGCTTGCGGCGGGCGAGGTCTAGGCAGCGGGCCTCGGGATGAAACCACGCTCCCCGACCGGGAAGGTTACGACGGTGATCAACATGAAGATCCCCGTCAGAGGTCGCAACAACACGGATGAGTTCCGCACGTTGCGCGCGTAATCCACACCCCACACAGGTGCGAAGCATCAGAGTGGAGTCAGACACGCCTTTAAGCTTAGCCGAGTCAGTCCTCTTCCAAGCCATCGGATTGTGAGCGACTGATCACGTCATCTGGTGTAGACGAACGCGATGCCAGTCCTTCTTCGCCATTCTCAGTGTCGGAATGGATGTCGATGTGGTAGTCGGTCAGGCGCGCCGCAAGTCGAGCGTTCTGCCCTTCCTTACCGATTGCCAGCGAAAGCTGGAAGTCGGGAACGATAGCTGTTGCAGTGCGTTGCTCCACGGAGTGAACGACAACGCGGGCCACGCGCGCCGGGGAGAGCGAATTTGCAACGAAACGCGCCGGATCTTCAGACCAGTCCACAATGTCGATCTTCTCGCCACCGAGCTCTGTCATGACCGCACGAACACGCGAGCCCATCGGGCCAATGCACGCGCCCTTGGCATTCACGCCTTCGCGAGTAGCAACCACGGCAATCTTGGAACGGTGACCAGCCTCGCGGGCAATGGCCTTAATCCGCACCAATCCCTGTTGAATTTCGGGAACCTCACGCTCGAAAAGCCCCTTGACCAAACCAGGGTGGGTGCGCGAAAGGGTAATACGAGCACCGCGGTCGGTGCGCTCGACGGAAACGATCAGTGCACGCAGGCGGGTTCCGTGCGAGTAGTCCTCTCCGGGGACCTTCTCAGAATCGGGAAGAATGGCCTCGAAATCATCAGCCAGCCTCACGGTGGTCAGGCGCGAGTCGCGCGACTGCTGCACGACACCGGTCACAATCTGACCGGTCTTGCCGGCAAAGTCACCCAAAACACGCTGATCATCAGCATCGCGCAGGCGCTGCATGATCACAGAACGCGCGGTGGATTGTGCAATGCGACCGAAGTTCTTGGGAGTGTCATCGAATTCGCCGATGGGGTTGCCCTCTTCGTCTTCTTCGGTGGCCATAACGGTCACGCGACCCGTACGCTTATCGATCTCAATTCGAGCCTTTGCAATTGCGCCGGGGATGTTGTGGTACGCCTTCAGCAATGCCTCTTCGATGGCATCCACAAGGGTATTGAGCGATACCCCTTTCTCATGTTCGACCATTCGCAGGGCGGTCATATCGATTTCCATAGCGTCCCTCATTCCCACGAGCCGAAGTCGACGCGCGAACGCGCCTTCTTGATCTCGTCATATGCAATTGTGTGGCTTTCAGCGCCAGTATCTACAGTAGCGCCTTTATCGTCGGCATTGCTGACCCGTCCCACAAATTTGTCACCATTTCGCATCTTCACGCTGACCAATCCGCCAATTTGGCGCTTCCAATGGTCAGGTTTCTTCAATTCGCGTTCCAGACCGGGGGTGGAGACTTCCAGCATGTATGCGTCAGAAATCGGGTCAGCGGCATCCATAGCTTTGGAGATTGCGCGTGAGATATCCGCGAGCGCATCCGAGGACAACTTTTCGCTTCCCAGGGGCTCTTCGACGGTGATTCGGCAGACCAGGGCGCCATTCTGCTTCAGAATAGTCACCGCATCAAGTTCGGCTCCGGCCCCGGTGACAATACCTTCAACCAGCGCACGGACTTGTTCTTCAATCTGTGTGGGTGCCACCTTCACTCCTTCACGCGACACGGTATTCTAGGCAATCGTACTCGTCTTTTGACCATGGGATGATGTTGTTGTGAAACACCCGAAACTCTTCACTGCGTTCGTTGCTGCCTGCGCTCTTTGCCTTGGAGCGTGTGGAATCCACGTGGAATCTCCCAGTAGCCTGCCCGCATTGACCGGTTTTGCACTCTCCCGTGACACCTCTGCACGCACCGAGGCCGCGGCCGCCGATCGCGCACATTCCCTTGCGTCCCTTGCCACACAGTGCGCCTCGTGCTCTTCCGCTCTCGAGGCCGTAGCGACGAGTTCGCGGGAACGTTTGGAATTCCTCGGAGGAGTATGGGAGCCCTGGAAGGGCCGCGAGGATGCCGCTTCACTCCCCCAACCCGAGGCTATTGCAGAAGCCCCCTACACGGTAAAGGATTTCGTCTCGTGGCTGGTCATCTCAGCTCGTCGAGATCTTCAGACCGCGGCAAACCCGACCATCACCTCGAGTGAAGAAGCACGCCAACTCAGCGCAGTCGCACTGGGGCGCTACGCCTCGGCAGTGCAATTGGCCAATGCCTACGCGATTGACGTGGATGAGGGCACACACGATGTTGATGTGCTGGCGCAGCGGCTGATTGGCCAAAGCGGAAAGACGCCTTCGTGGATTGTTCGCAGCGGCGCCTCTTCAGATTTAGCTCTCCCCCAGCCTTCACAGACGACTTCTGCTTTTGCGAACTCGGAACAGGCCGCTCAGACAACAGCCAATTGGGATTGCATCGCTCAGACACTGCCGAAGTCTGCGGTGACAAGCGAGGACTTCGCATCTGCGACGACCATTGAAAACGCACTTCTTGATCGGACCTCACGTTCTTTGGAACGCGGGAGCAAAGACACCCGCCAGCTGCGTTGTTCGATGCCTGATCACTCCCCTTCTTCTCTTGCTCAAGCATCGATGCGTGCGGATATTAATCTCTTCGCTTCAGATTCCCAGGATGTGCGACTTTTCGGCGCTCGCGCCGCACTGGATGATGTTCGCCTGTGGACGCAAGCTCCCGGTATCTCGATTCCAGCGGTGGTGACATTGCAATGAGCACGGAAACTGAAAATACAAAACCGGCCTGGCAAGACATTGTTCCCACAGGGGACGCCAATTCGCCTCATATTGAGCTTTCCGATTCGCGGATTCTGGTTTCGGGGCGTTTTGCTTTGATCCTGATCGAAGAGGATCACGTTGTCGATTCGGGAATGTGGTACGAAATCCAAAACGCGCGATGGAACGGCGAAAAGCAGGAACTTCGCGTGACCTGGGTTGATCCTTCCCGCACTCCTTTGACTCTGAAATCCAGCGACTCGTCAATGCGTCCTTTTATGGAAGACCTTTCCGAGAAAGTGAACCGCACCCAGGTCGTTGTCCGAAATGTCACTGCTCCTTCCGGAACGGTGATCACCGGCCAGATTCGCAGACGCGAAGACGGTGAGTTGTTCTCTGTCCTTGCGGCCAACGGCCCACTGGATGATGAAGGAATCGCAATGGCTCAAACATTTGAACGCCAACTGCGAGAAAGCGTTGGACTGGAGTAGTACTTGCCGCAGGACTATTGTGCGCGTTCGGTAAAGCGGCGACGCACTTCTTCCAGACGCATCAGCTCTCGGAATGCTTGAGTGTACTGAGGGTCATCTTCGCTCAAACGCTGAAGGTTCGCATTCGCATCGGCCAGCCTGCGCGTCACGTCCAAACGCACCATTGCCCCCATCGCTCCACGACAGTATGCGCGAAGTTGATCTTCGCGATCTTGCGGCAGCGGGGCAACCGCAAGTTCCATCAAAACCGCTGCAACTTCGGGAATCATCAGCTCGCGCACATCATCAACGAAGGCACGAGTCGCGGCTTGCACGGCTTTCTCCCCTTTACCGAAATGTTCTTCGGCCTGACGAAGAAGTTTGACGAAAGCATCAAGCCCACCTGCGGCTCGAATCGCGTCGTGAACTGCGCGGTAGGAAGGCACCGAGAATGCCTCCCCTCCAAGTTCTTCAAATCCCGAACCCACCACGTACATGGGGTATTGAACCAGCGCTTCCAAGGCCTGGCGTTCAATCTTTGACACGGGGTCTTCCGGACCGCGCCTTGCAGGCATGGGGGCCGAGGCCTCAGGAGTCGCTCCGCGTCCGTTCGAGGCCGGGCGCGAGCTGCCAGAGGAGCGCACCGCGCGCGCTACCTCAGAGATATCCATACCAATCCAACCGGCGAGCAACCTGGTGTATTCGCGTTGGAGAGCGCGGTCACGAATGCGAGCGACCACGGGAGTCGCGGCACGAAGAGCCTTTACGCGGCCCTCCGCAGTCCTGAGATCCAATTGGCGTAGAACGGAGCGAATGACGAACTCGAAAAGCGGAGTCCGAGAGTTCACCAGCTCCACAACCGCACGCTCGCCTTGAGCCATGCGTAATTCGCAGGGGTCCATGCCATGGGGCTCGACGGCGACAAAGGTCTGCGCCGCAAAGTTTTGATCCATATCAAATGCACGAAGCGCAGCTTTTTGACCGGCAGCATCGCCATCGAAGGTGAAGATCACTTCACCGCCATGGGTCTTCCCATTACTTAAAACGACTCCCGCTGCACTATCGGCGGTATCTCCCAGCAGTCGGCGAACAATCTTGACGTGCTCTTCACCAAAAGCAGTGCCACAGGTTGCAACAGCGCAGCCGACACCCGCAGCGTGGGCAGCCATGACATCGGTGTAGCCCTCAACAATGACAACCCTGCGTCCCTGAGTGATTTCTTTCTTCGCAAGATCCAAACCGTATAGGACTTGGGACTTGTGATAAATCGGCGTTTCGGGAGTGTTGAGGTACTTCGGAGATTCCTTGTCCTCATCGTTCAAACGCCGGGCACCAAAACCAACAGTCGCGCCCGTAATATCGCGGATTGGCCACATCAGTCTTCCCCGGAAACGGTCATAAAGTCCGCGGTTACCCCGAGTCGCCAGGCCGGCAGTTTCAATCTCTTGATCGGTGAAGCCCTTCGAACGAAGGTGGCGCGTCAGTGCATCCCACGAGGCCGGAGAGTAGCCAATTCCGAAGTGACGGCACATCGCTTCATCAAAGCCCCTGCGTCCTAAAAATTGACGCCCAAGATGCGCTTCGGGAGAAGTGAGCTGTGCCTGATAAAACTCCTCAGCCACGCGGTGTGCATCAAGAAGGCGCTGGCGGCGACCCGGCTCCTCGCGGCGAAGAGTCCCGCTTCCCGCGGCCTCGTAACGCAAAGTAATTCCAGCTTTGAGGGCCAAGGCTTCCACGGCCTCGGTAAAGGAAAGAGAATCAACTTTCTGAACAAAGCTGATGACGTCCCCGCCTTCTCCACAGCCAAAACAGTGCCAAAACCCCTGGGAGGGACGAACGTGGAACGAGGGCGTGCGTTCATCATGAAATGGGCACAATCCCTTCAAAGAATCAACACCCGCAGGGCGCAGTGCGACACGCTCGCCGACGATTTCTTCAATGCGCGAGGCATCACGTACGGCGGCGATGTCTTCTTTGAGGATCAGGCCGGCCATGAGTTCAGTTTAGCGAGTGGACACTTCCTTAGCAGGGGCATGTGGATTGGCGTCGAAGCTCTGTTTAAAGCTGGGAGGAGAGCATCCCGCACAGCTTCGCGTGCCAGCGCGAGGCAGAGATATCGGTCAACGAGGCGACTTGGTCGATAACGACCCGCAAACGCTTCCCCTCATCCGTGGTTGCGCGCCATTGAGCAGCAAAGGGAGGTTCAAGATATTCGGGGCCTGCGTTGATAAGAGCATCAACCAAGTCATTGAGCAGCGTGCGCTGCTGATAGTAAACAGGTTCGCTTTCGCGCGGACTCATGACGTAGTGGACAGCCATCCCCTTCAGAACCTGGATTTCCGCCCGGGTTTGCGCCGGAACAACAAGCTCCGCGCGATAGCGACCCAGGGGTTCGTCTCCTGCAATTTCACGGGTGGCCGCAACTGTCGCGTTACAGAATCGCCCGATCAGCTCGCTGGTCAAGTCCTTCAGAGCAGCCAAATCCGCATATGAGCCACTGAAAGCACTGAGCCATTCGGGCATGGTCACCAGACGCTCAAATGCCTGAATGAGATCATCTTCAGAAACCGAGGTCCCGTACCACTTCATCGTCGAGTCGATGACGCCCTGAGTGTGCGCATCGCTGCGCAAGTGCTCAAGATCCATCTTTCCAGTTGCAACCGCGTCTTCGACGTCGTGCACCGAGTACGCAATGTCATCGGAAAGATCCATAATTTGAGCTTCCAAGCAACGCGCCCCGGGAGTTACACCTTCACGCATCCATTCAAAAGTTGGACGATCATCGTCGTAGACCGAATACTTCCGCAGGGACTTTTCCCGGTTCGGACCTTCGCCCTTCGCCCAGGGGTACTTGCAAATCGCATCAAGGGTTGCGCGCGTGAGATTCAGCCCTGCGGGGCCTTCCTCAGCGATGACCTTTGGTTCAAGGCGTGCGACGATTCGTAGTGTCTGAGCATTCCCTTCAAAGCCACCGATCTCAGCTGCAAGTTCATTAAGCGCGCGTTCACCGTTGTGTCCAAATGGTGGATGGCCGAGGTCGTGGGACAGACATGCGGCATCAACAACATCGGGGTTGGCCCCGAGCTCTTTTCCAAGCTCTCGTCCGACCTGTGCAACCTCAAGGGAGTGAGTCAGGCGCGTGCGCACGAAATCATCAGAGGTTGGCCCCAGGACCTGCGTTTTTTCGCCCAAACGTCGCAGCGCTGAGGAATGCAACACTCTGGCTCGATCGCGTTCAAAATCTGTACGAACAGAGGACTTTTGAGTCTCTGAAACGTAACGGTCACGGTCTGCGGAGCTATACGGATACTGAGTGTGCACGTGATAAGCCTAACTGCTTCAAGTACCCTTTCGATGCCTAAAACTGTAAGAATAGTGCTGTGGATGCAATGAAGGGGACCCGGGTAGTAACGACGTTGGTTCATGCTGCCCGGAAAGGCACACACCCTTGGTGGCATTCGCCTGCAATTTGCCGTATCCCCCAGCGCGTTGATCATGAGCTTGCTCAGCTGTTGAGCAAGGAAGCGATTCAGTTCGCTCGAGTAGGCGTAGATGCGCTACTCATTTCCCCGATTCCCCAAATGATCTGGGGAGTCAATCCGGAACTCGCTGCTCTTGTTAGGCGTTTCCATAGGGTCGGAGTCAAGATCATCGTCCATCTTCCCGCCTCTACTGAATGGAATACGCACGATTTCAACGGGCCTTATTCCAGCGATGAAACGGTAACAACCCTGCTTGGCCGCGTACGGGCATGCGTTGATGCAGAAGCCGACGGGATCGATCTTGGGACTTTGCCGTTCACACACTACGGACCGAATTCATCTGAGCGCCAAGAGTTCATGCATCTACTTCGCCTGGTGATGGCCGAGGTTGCTAATACTGATACTCTGCCTATTCTCACCTCCAGCCTGCCGCATATGGATGATGCAGATCTGAAGGAAATTCTTCAAGAGTCCTGGTTCCACCACCTGCGCAATGACACTTTTCTCGACATCGAGTGGAAGAACCCGCAGCTGTGCGATGCCATCGCCAATACTTTTATGAACCGTGATCCTTTGGGACACGTGGCTGCATGGCCGGCACTTCCTTACGAGGACAGCGAGCTCCATCGTGCGCGAACTCTGTTTGCGCTCGCCCTTCCTGGAGCCATTTACTTTGATTCGCCACCAAAAGACGCCGTTTCTCCTTCCTTTGTGTTGCTGATTCAGCAGGCGCTGCGTACCCGAGCTGAGCACGGAATGGGAACTGGATCCCTCGCTCACGTACGAGGCCTCGCTTGGGCCGAACCTGATTGCTTGGTCCATATGAGCGCTCAAGTTTTAGTTGTTTTCAACGCCTCAGACTCCACTGTCGTTGTGCCTTCAGAGCACCGACC
>CALIZH010000226.1 GCA_938028585.1 uncultured Actinomyces sp.
AACGAGGGGAATGCGATACAGTACTTCTGGAGCGTCCCCCACAACATGGATGCTGTCATCAGCCTGGCAGGCGGCCGGAAATTCGTTGAAGACCGTCTTGATGCCGCTAGGACGTGCGATCGGATACCCGCCTGAAATTTCCTCAAAAAATTCCCGATACATTTATGAATGCAAACTGTTGCGAGTGGGCTGTTCTGCATTCATACTGACTCTAGAAAGTAAGGGTGCAGGTTGATGCATTAGCCTTAAAACCTCAGTATCCACTCATACCCAGACATGAGGAACCGACGATCGGGGAAGGCCATGCACGTTTATTCTGCGCGCGAGGATCAGGTAGATGAACTCGCTGATCTCGCGGGTGCAGCCTTCGAAAATTACCCTCTTCACACGGCAGTGAAGGGGCTCTTGGCTGAACCCGAAAAATTCTCCGACTGGATTCGTGATCTCCACGGCGTCATGATTCGCGTATTCGTGCGTTATCACACGGTTTTGGTCTTAGAAGATCAGGGGAAAATCCTTGGCGTTGCGCTGCTGAACCGCCGCCCGCCAGGGCTGCTTGAGTACTTGCGCTACTGCAGGCCCCTCCTTGGATATATGCGCTTTGATCGCTTGGTGCGTTTCTTCTCTTTTACCGAGGCCGCGGATTCAGTTGTCCGCAAAGCATCGGATTTTCAGTGGTTCCTGACGGTGATCGCAGTTGATCCGGAATTCCAGCACCGAGGCATTGGCCGACGTTTCCTTGAACGTGGGATTGAAGGATATATCCGTTCCCATGGGGGAGGCTGCCTCGCATTTATTACCTGCACCCCAAGGAATGCACACTTTTATTCGAGTGCGGGATACAGAATTGTCGGCGAGCACTCGGTGTCATTAGACGGGAACGATGTGCCTGTGTGGTCTTTTGAGAAGGTAATCGAGTAGAGGTCTTCTGGCGCGTTCTTAATGGAGGGAAGAGCGCGTTAAAGGTTTCTACAAAGAGGTTGAGGGCTTGGTATCACGTGATACCAAGCCCTCAACCTATCCTTGAGCTCTCTAGCTCATTATTGCTGCGTGGGGCCTTGCGCCCAGGGATTCGCCTGCTGGCCTTGCTGCCACTGCTGTCCTTGACCGGGCTGCTGGCCCTGCTGCGGTTGGCCGGGCTGGCCTTGCTGCCCATTCTGGGCGCCCTGACCGTTTTGAGGCTGCCACTGCTGCCCCTGTTGCTGTCCGGGGCCGTAAGGCTGCTGTGCGGGTTGTCCACCCCACTGCTGGCCCTGCTGTGAAGCAGGTCCGTAGGGGTTGCGAGAAGGCTGCGCACTCTGCTGCCATTGCTGCTGAGCTGGAACCTGACTTTGCGACTGCCATTGCTGGTTCTGTCCGGGCTGCTGGCCTTGTGCAGGTTGCTGTCCCCACTGCTGAGGAGCACCGTAAGGGGAGCCCTGAGCTTGGGGCTGCTGGCTTTGTTGCGGAGCCGGCGGAACAATACTTTGACCGCGGAAGCTCATACCTTGCTGTTGTGGCTGTTGTTGCTGCTGTTGGGGAGGAAGCGGCTGTCCCCATTGCTGACGAGGCGCCTGCTGCTGGCTGGGAATGGGAGCATATCCCCGCTGTCCCCATTGCTGCGGCGCGGGTTGCTGCTGTTGTGGTCGTTGTCCCCACTGCTGTGGTGCTGCAAGAGGAGCACTCTGAGGTGCCTGGGTCTGTCCCCATTGCTGCGGTGCAGGCTGGGGTGCGGGGGACTGGGCAGGCCGAGGCTGGCTCCACTGCTGCTGTGAGCCTTGCCCAGGCTGCGACTGAGCAGCTGGTGCCTGGGTAGGTTGAGCCTGGGTAGCTTGCACAGAAGGAGCCGGTGCGGCTGGTGCCTGAGTAGGTTGCGTAGAAGCAGTTGGTGCCGGAGCAACTGGCGCAGGGGTCGAGGCCGCTGCAGCCGCTTGCTCGTCCACGTGGGGCTTTGCCTGTGCGGGTTCAGCTGTCGGCTGTACCGAAGGTGCCGATTGGTTCGGTGTTTGAGCTTCAGGCTGAGAAACCGCAGAATGGCGGGCGGGCAAAGGCTCTGACTTCGGCGCCGGAGGAATGTGCACTGCAGGTGTCTGGGGCTGTTTCTGCGGTGCAGCATCTTGCGTTGCTGACGCTTGAGACTGCGCCGCGGGTGCCTGAGTCTGAGGCTGTACGGCCTGTTGCTGAGCAGCCGGAACGGCAGCCGGGGCAGCAGCGGCTACGGGCTGAGAAGCAGCCTGAGCTGCAGGGGCTGCGGGCTGTGCGACAGGAGCTACAGGTTGAGAAGGAGCCTGGAAAGTAGCGGGAGCGGCACTCTGAGGAGCTGTGCCCAGCGGAGCCGAGCCCTGAGGAATCGCACCGGGTGTGCTGCTCTGCTGGCGGGCTGCCTTTGCCGCTGCCTTTGCACGCTTTCGCTCATCGCGCTCGCGACGCTTATCCTCACGGGTACGTTCGCGCCTCGACGAAGCTGCTGCCTGTGCCTGTGCCTGTGCCTGTGCCTGTGTCTGTTCGTCTCCCGATGCTTGGTCAGCATTCTTAGAAGCGGAAGAGAGGCGGCGAAGCACGAGAATAAGGAGTGCTCCAACCACCAAGACACCGGCTACAACACCACCGATAATCCAGATCAGTGACGATGAGGACGAAGAAGAAGTCGGAGTCGAAGGAGCTGTGCGGTTGCGGTCAGGCGCACTTGGTTCGGGAGCGGGCTCGGGCAGCGGGCTGAGGGTAGGAATATCAGTTCCAAATTGCCCATTCACTGTGGCAGGGCCCTGATAGGAGCTCGTCTTCTTACCGTGGACTGCCACCTTTCCGGTGGGCTTTTGCCACGTCACGATCTGATTAACCGGCGAGTATTCGTCGGTGCCACGCTTTAGGCGGTCTTCGTCGTGGAACTGGGCGCCTTCGGAGGCAGTATCAAGCTCGAATACCAGCGGGCGGACACTGATGAAACCAATATCGCGCTGGCGGCCCAGGAAGTCAGTTTCTTTCATCAGCTGGTCTGCGGAATAGACCAAGGTGAAATCGCCCTGCTCGGTCAGCGAATAGTACTTCCCTACGGCATCTCCGCTTTCGAAGGGAGGGAAGACCGAGCATCGAGTGAAGTTATCACCCTGCGAGAATTCGATGCGATAGTCGCCATTCCCATTCGAGAAGGATTTACATTTTCCCTCATCGATTTGCTTGGAACGGTCGTAAATATCGAAAGCCTTGCCGACGCTTCCCTTGTTATAGACGCTCAAAGTCACGGAGACGGTCAGATCTGAATTAGCTGCGTGTGCTGTCGTTGCTGTTGGGAGCACGAGCGCTCCGGCAAGCACAAGTGCGGCTGCCGTCGAGTACAAACGCTTCATTGAGACATCCTTCGAAATTGAATCAAGCTTCTGCAAGCATATCGAATTGTTTTAGTGTGGCAAAAATGCTGAAGCAGAGTGCTTAGCTAGTTGGCGGTCCGTAGGGATTTCGGGGTGAATCTCCATGAGCCCCGGGGAATTCAGTAGACGCAGACCCCGGCTTTTCGGAGCCTCCCTGAGCATCGCCTATTGCATCCGATTCGCCTTCCCATTCCGTCGCAAAAGGATTCTGGGAAGTGCGAGCAGATGATCCCATCGCGCTTGGAATAGAGGAGGAACTGAGGGGGGATGGAGCTGTGGGAGTCTTCGTTTTGGCCTTGCGCTTCTGGCGTCTGTCGAACCATGTACGCAAGAAAATGATCACAGATGCCGGAAATAAGAGGGTCATCGTCATTACTAGAACCAGTCGGGTGAATGTTCCGGGGGACGAAGACGATGCTGATTGAGTCGTGGGTGAACTTGTAGCGGTAGCGCGACGCGCGTACGACGCGTCTTGAAGATTCGTTGGCATGGGGACTGCTACAACCCCATTGAAGTTTTTGCGTTCGATGGTGTGGAAATTCTTCGCTTTTTCTACAATTCCCTCAGCAGCAAAGGTGGGTGTGTCAATATTTAGCCACTCCACGGTACTGAAGTTGGGGTGGCTGTCATCTAGCTGAGCGCCGCTGCTGGTTTTAATGAAACGCATGTAAAACCCTGAAAGTGTGACGCTCTGACGCGAAACGACTGTATTTTCGGGAAGACCCAAAGACAGCTTCTCCAAGGTCAGTGGTGACGTAGCGAATGTTAACTTCCCGTCTTCGTCGATGCCGACATAGGGATTCGCGTAGCGATTAAATTCCGTGCGCATCGTGCAATCGTTCGAATATGTTGCTTGAGTAAAGGTCACCGACGACCAATCCAGCGCAAGGGCAGAAGCTTGGCAGGCCTCTTCAGTCAGTGTCTTCGAGAAATCGTGCACCGTTACTTGATAGCTGACCGAATTTGGTTCACGAATTGTGAAGACTTCCTCAATTTTTGCTTCGTTTTCGGCGCTATAGCCGGGGGTGGCGGTGAAAAGCGATAGAGCAATGACAGAAGTACACACAGCCGCCCCAGTCTGCAGGCGGTGAAGGTGTCGGTGATAGGAGTGCATAAATTTTCCTCAAGGTGAGCTGAGATCCAAGGACGTGCGTGCAGTCCTGCTCGATTTAATCCGAAGGGTTACGCCACTCCGAATCGAAAGGATTGTGAGGTTCTTGAACGGTCGGGGTGGGTGTAGGGGGCGCCGAAGACTGAGCTTGGTAGTCCGAGGAGGCAAGGGTCCCCGCCTGAGTCTTATTTCGTTCTAGACCCTTCTTCAGTAGGCACCACATGCACCACGCGAAAAAACCTCCCAGTCCCACGCCGATTACGGGGTTGATGACCCGGTTGATCAGCCACTCAAGACTAAAGGGTGATGGCGAGCTTGCTGTAGACGAAGGAGTGTATGAACTTGCTGTAGACGAAGGAGTGTATTGCGTCGGCGCCGCAATAGTGCGTGTATGCGGGAAATCTGTCATTTCGGTCGGTACTGGAACGGCCGTAAGTTCGTTGAAATCTTTGCGCTCAATCGGGTGGGAATAAGAAGAAGAACCTTGGATATATCCTTCGGCACCCACGATCGAACCGAGGTCATTAATCCATCTCACCGAATCGCTCGTCGGGTCACTTTCGACAAGTTCCGCGCCTTTTGTGCCCTTTGTGATGGTCAGGTAGGGGCCGGTGAAGTCAACTCGACGTTCTATCACGGAAATGTCTTCGGGAAGGCCAAGGGAAAGGTCTTTGAGTTCCAGAGGAGCTGCAGCAAAGGCCACCTTTCCATCCTGATCGACGCCAACGTACGGGTTTGTTGCACGCTTGAAATCCGTAGTGATATCACAGTCGTTGGAATATGAGCCATCCGTGAAGCGAGTCTTAGACCATTGTTGGACCATGGGAGATGCGTCGCAAGCGTCTTGGGTGAGCGTCTTTGAATAGTCGATAACCGTAATGGAGTGACTGACGTTGCCGTCCGACAAAATCATGAAAAACTCTCTGATCTCTGCCTGATTGCGAACAGCATGAGTGGGTGTTGCCCCGAATAAGGAAGCAGAAATCATGAGCGCACAGGCCGTAATGCTGAGCAAAATGCGGTTTCGTCTGGAAATAGATGCTCTCATGAGTAATTCCTTAGTTTTCGTGATTTCCTGCGGCTGTGATTGCGTAAGTCTGAAGTCATTCCTCCGGCGGCGCAAAACGATTGCGTCCCTCTGAGGCTTTGTGCGACGCTGTCCCGCCCTGTGTGGAAGAAGATGGCCGGAAAGGATCATCCGCGGCCTCGGCTGCCGACGCTGCCTCGGGAATCGAAGGAATGTCCGGGGTGCTGGACACAGACTCTAAGGAGAAGGGATTGCGTTCCAGCGGGGTCGGGGATGGGGAGGGCTCTGGATAGGGGAGCGCAGTGGAGGCCTCGGCCTCGGTAACGGGCTGAGAACTCACATCAAAAGAATTCTCTGAGCTTGGCTGGGCAGGCGGTCGAGCTGGCTCGTAGTACTGGGGAACGCTGAGTGGCGACGGCTCTGCTTTCTTTTGCTTCTTCTTCTTTTTCTTTTTGAGCGAGTCAAAGCCCCAGACAATCGCGATAAAGATGATGGCTATCGGAAGGCCACCGTATTTTTGAAGCGAACTCAAGACGGTGTCAAAAAACGAAATGACGCCAGGCGTCGAGCTTGAATTCTGAGAACTTGTTGCACGTCGCGACGCGGCTTTGGACGGAGCCGAGGTCGCTTGATTGACGGTCGTGAGGTCACTAGGCACATCAACTGGTGAAATACCCCCGAGCTCCATGCGGATAATCGGGTGGAAATTTGAGGGCACCTTGAGCGTGCCAATAGCTGCGACGGGAGCATTCAGTGCATCGCCGCTCCACTTAACAATGACCCAGTGATTAAAACCATCGTCAATAGAAGCCCCTGATGAAAGCTGGGTAACTGCGGCGTTCGGTGCGCTGAAAGTGATCGAACGCGTGCCTTTGATATCTGTATCCGCGGGGAAAGAAAGATGGAGGTCCTCAGGGGCTACCGGGCGTGCGGCAAAGGTGAAATCGCCCTGTTTATTGATCGCTAGGTAGGGATTATTACCCACGATCGTTGCGCTAATCCTGCAATAGGACAGCTTGTTGTCGTTTGAAAAGGTTATTTTCGCGCTGGCTTTCGACTGGGGTAGAGAACGGCATGCCTCTTCGGTCATGGTCTGAGAAGAATCAATAATGTTGAGCTCATATTTGATAAATCCGATATCGCTGAAGATGACGCTCTCGCCAATGGAGACATAGGCGCTGTCAGCGAGTGCAGGTGTCGCCATCAGCGTGGAGGCGCTACCAGCAACGAGGAACGTACAGGCTGACATACCCAGCAGGCGCGCCACGCGTCGCATCAGAGTGGATCGCATATGAGTCCTTCCAAGATCATTGCCGAGGCTGTGGCCAGTCTAGTGGGAGTACGCCCTCCTGTGTGGGGTGAGGTAGGTGAGCACTCCCGCTGTGCCAGTAGAAAATGCTCAGTTCTTTGGCGGCTCAAATGGGTTGCGCCAGCCACTTGAAGAGGGAGAAGGCGGTTGCGTGCCAGCGGAGGTCGAACCCTGGTAGGGCGAAGTGGGTCCTGATCCTGCCTGTGTGCCCATACTGGTCGGCGTATAGGTGCCTGTGGGCGTCGTCGAACCGTATGGTTGGGGGAAGGGCACTCCAGCTTGGTATGAGGTGAAACCACCTTGGTAGAAGCCGGCCTTCTTTTTCCTCCTGCGTGAGATCAAAACTGCAGAAATCGCCACGAGAACCGCAGTGATGAATAAACAGGAGAAAAGAACCAAACGCATGCCTGGAGTTCCAAAGAGTGCGCGCCCTAGCGCCCCGGTTCCTTGGGCATTGCTAGACGGAGTCGTGACAGTGGGAGCCTGAAGATTAGCGGGCACTTCAACAGCGCTAATGCCGTTAAATTCCTCGCGTTCTTGAGTGCGGAAGCGGTTGTCGATTTCCACCGTTCCTTCGGCAGCGACCACTTCTTCAGAAACCTCATCCCAGTGAACGGTGTCGCCAGAATCATCGCGACGCACTGAGGCACCTTCGCTCACACGTGATGTATTCAGGTTCCTCCCCATCAAAGAAAAGCGATGCGAAGAAACAACGGTATTGCTGGGAAGACCGAGGTTGAGGTCTTCAATTTTCACAGGCTGTGCGGCGAAAGTGACGTGTCCACTTGAGTCAACCGCCACATAGGGATTCTTGTGTCGGTTGAAATCGGTTTCGATGTGGCAATAGTTGTAAGAAGAATTGGCTTCGAATTCGACAACCGACCACTGTTGAGCCAAGGGGACTGCCTCGCAGGCAGCTTCGGTCATGGTTTGAGTGCGGTCAAAGACCGATAGCTCGTATTGGCTACGTCCGCTACTGCGTACGTACACGCTTTCAATAATCGAGACCTCTTGCTCTTGAGCATGAGTAGGGGCAGACAAGCCAATCGTGATAAGGAACCCACACGCAAAAGCGCAGGCAAGGAAAGAGCACGCTGTGGGCCTCGGGAAAGAAAAAGGCATCAGATACTCCTAGAGGGAATTTCGCCAGTCGGTCGAGTACGGGTCTGGTGCTGAATCGGCGGCTTCCGCGGGACTTGCCGCTGGGGGCAGGGAAGAAGCGGGATCAGGGGCCGGCGCATAGGGGTTGTACGGCTCCGAGGACGTAGCAGGCGAGGGAGAAGCCGGAATTTGCGAGGCCGAGGCCGGATTGGGATCGCTGGGTGCGAGGCGGGGATCGGCGGGCACAGTGCCGTGGGGCGTGCTGGTTGAGGGGGCCTGCGATCCTGTTGAGAACGTGCTGGCAGAGGTATCTGTTCTGCTCACGCTGAAGGGGCTTGGTGCCTGTGAAGGAGCCCCCGACTTGCTGTGGGATGGAAGCGGTGTAGGAACGCGTACTGGGAATCCGCCGCTCTGGTATTTGTTCTTGCGACGCCGGCGGGCGGAATACCTCGTTATAAACGTCGCACCGCCAAATATGACAATCGCTGGGAGCAAGCGAATGATGAATTGTATGAGGCCGGACATCATTCCCGAGGAGCCTGAGCTTGAACGCGCTGACGTCGAAGAAGGGGATGGGCTGTTAGAGCTGCTTGAGTTTGCTTTGACAGTAGAGGAAGCGTCTTGAAAATCGCCGGGCATATCAACGGCTTCGATACCTTGATAGGTCTTGCGTTCTTGAGTGTGGAAATCGTTGTCGACGTCGATAGTCCCCTTAGCGGCAACGACATCCTTTCCAATATTTCTCCAGGAGACGCTATCGCCTGTGCTGTCCTGGCGGGTTTCTGCTCCCGCGTTGACCTGCGTTGCGTGGAACCCTCTTCCGGTGAGGCTCACGGACTGGTAGGTGAGAGTCGTGTCCTCGGGAAGTTCAAGGCCAAGGTCTTCAAGCGCGATGGGGCGAGCAGCAAAAGTTACGCTTCGATTCTGATCGACAGCTACATAGGGGTTCACATGGCGATTGAAATCGGTTTCGATGGTGCATCGAGTTGAGGTTGGTGAGGCGCTGAAGGTGACGCGAGACCACTCCAATGCCACGGGGAGAGACTCGCAGACTTCCTCACTGAGGAAGTTGGACTGCTCGATGAGCGAAAACTGGTGAGTGACACGTCCGTCAACACGGATCCAGAAAGTCTCGGAGATGCCGAAACGGTGGCCTGCCGCATGAGCTGATGGAGCATTGATCACTGGCACGACCATCGCCAAAGCGCACATGCCGGCAAGAGAGAAGGTCGCAACTCGCTTTGTCAAAGAGAAAGACATGTCATGCTCCTGTGAGGGGTTAACTGTCGTCGGGGCGACCGCGGCTGCGCGCGGTCG
>CALIZH010000227.1 GCA_938028585.1 uncultured Actinomyces sp.
GCATCGGCATCTGGTTGCCACGACAGGCAACGGTCAAGACGTGGGCCATCGAGGAAATTCTTGGTCGAGATGCCAGCACGATACTGGCGGAGGCGCGAATGAATGTAGAGAGTGTGATGGAGCGAGGGGTGAGGGTGGTTGCGTGACGACCTCTAGATGATCGACTCATCAACAGCAACAACATAATTATGCAAACTCGACAACCTCAACTGTTAACGTGAGATAATAGAAACATGATAGAACGTGTGATCATCAAAAACTATCGAGTATTCAAAGAATTAGATTTTCGGCCCAACGAGTCAATGAATATCATCGTTGGCGACAACGAGGCTGGAAAGTCAACTTTGATGGAGGCGATCAGTATGGCTATTGACGGTCGCCTTCATGGTCGACCGCTAGCCGAAGAACTGAACCCATACTGGTTCAATATTGATAGCGTTGAAGCATATTTCAAGGCCCGCCAAGATAACAAGGAAACAGCCCCACCAACAATTCTCATCGAGGTCTACCTAAGAAAAACAGATGATCCGCAGACGCTACGCGGAAAAGTGAATTCGCAAGCAGTCGATTGCCCTGGATTTGCGGTAGAAATTTCACCCGACAGCGAGTATAGTTCCGAATTCGAAGAGTATATGAAGAGCGACCCGCCACCTATTCTCCCAACTGAGTATTACAAGGTTACGTGGCGAGGATTTCATGACAAGCCGCTCTATCGCCGCCCTAAGGATTTCGGAGTTCTCCACCTTGATAGCAAGACGTCACAACCCTCTCGGCAAATCGACATTTACTCACGTCAGTTACTGAAGGAGTTGATTGATAACAAAGAAAGTGCGACCATATCAGTACAGTACCGACAGCAACGACATCAACTAACCTCAGGTATTCTTGGTGCTGTTAATCAGAAGATGAAGAAACGCGGGGGTGTTCTCTCTAGTACTCTAAGCCTCCAACTTGACCAATCTTCTTTGTCAAGCTGGGATAAAGTGGTAGTCCCCCATATTGAGCAACTGCCTTTTGGCTACGTTGGTCAAGGACAGCAAGTGCTCATCAAGACGGCACTTGCCCTGACAGCCGAAGATAGTAATGCACGATTTGTATTCGTCGAAGAGCCCGAGAATCACCTGTCTCATACAAGCCTGCTCCACTCACTCGATCATATTGAGCAACTCGCCGAGGGGCGACAGGTTTTCATCACGACGCACAGCTCATACGTGCTCAACAGAATGGGGATCGACAATCTGCACCTGTTGCATCATGGCGTCATGGCGGGCTTCGGAGAACTTACCGAGGATACCGTTGCGTATTTCAAAAAGCAATCCGGGTACGACACACTCCGCATGGTACTAGCGCGTCGCCTCGTTATTGTAGAAGGGCCATCGGACGAGATGATCTTCAAACGCGCATATTTCGACCAGACTGGTCGTACAACAGATCACGACCAGATCGATGTTATTGCACAGGGAACACGCAACCGTCGTGGGCTCGAACTGTGCGCCGCCCTCGATAGAAACGTTGCAGTACTGCGAGACACAGATAAACAAACCCCAGAACACTGGAAGAATCTAGCTGGACGTTGGCTTGAATCAGGAAAACGCGAAATGTTCGTGGGCGACCCAGAATTTGGCGCAACTCTTGAACCCCAGGTTGCTAATACAAATATTCAAGCGGGGAGCGACTATGAGGCAAGGCTTCGTAGGATCGTCGAATGTACCGAAGGCAAGAGCCTCGAAGAATTCATGACCGACGATAAAACGGGTTGGGCTTGGCGGGTAGCTAGCGCAGCAGAATCTGACAAGATCAAATACCCTGAATACATTACCGACGCAATTGATTTTGTTACGAGGGCAATGTGAACTTAGCAATCCTTGCTCCGGCGGGAGGCCGGAAAACACAAAAAATCATCGATATGTGTGCAGATGTAGCGGTACCGAGAAAACGAGCCGTGATCACTTTCACGACGAGCGCTCAGAAGATTCTAATAGATCGACTCTTAGCAAGTGACGCACGTAGCCAGATGCCAACAGTGATGGGTTGGTACACATTCTTACTTGATCATATTGTGCGCCCCTATGCGCCATCAGTCACTGAGCTTCAAGGCTCACGGGTCAAAGGACTCGCCTGGGTTGATGGGACGCTTCCTCGAAACCTCTCCGGTGTTGATTTCTATCTCAATAGTGCTGGCGAAGCCTACAGTGAGCGCCTTGGGTTGTTAGCCTCCAAAACACTTAAGGCCGATGTCGAAGCAGTTATTGACCGACTTGAGCGCATCTTCGACGAGATCTACATTGACGAAGTACAGGATCTTCGTGGTAATGACCACGATGTGCTAGACGCGTTGATCCGTTCAAGAATCCGTGTTGTCTTGGTCGGGGATGTTCGACAGCGCTTGCTGTCGACGTCGAAAAGCTCAAGAAAGTACAAGAAGTATGATGGCTTAGGTCTGATTAATTGGTTTCATGAAATGGAAGAGAATAAGCTGCTCGACCTCCAAACTATTCAGGAAACATGGCGATGCTGTCCTGAAGTGATACAGTTTGCCGACCAAATGTTCACCAGGGGCAGATTTCCGCCCACAGAGTCTAAAGTAACGATACCAGCCGGAATGCATCACGGAGTTTGGCTCGTCGAAGAGCCGCACATAGAAGAGTATATTCGTCGATTCCACCCTGCCTGCTACCGCAATTCAGTGCGTGACAAACTAGTTGGAACAGAGTCAGCGACAAACTTCGGCCTATGTAAGGGCGCAACAGAAGATCATGTCCTGATATTTCCAACAGGACCTATGAAGAAGTTCTGGAAAGATAAGACAAACGACCTCGCCGACAAGTCGCGCATGAATGCCTATGTAGCAATTACTCGCGCACGATGGTCTGTAGCAATATATGTCGACAGTGCTAGGGGCTATGATATTACGACCTGGAAGCCAAAATGAAATAGTTAGCATCAATTAATTTCACTTAGAAGGAAAGTCCACTTCCTCAGTTACCGATCATTCCTGCGCAGCCGTTAGATGCTTGCTCACTGTATCCCGCCCGAAGCCGAGCTCTAGCCCGATCTCGATGTAGGTGCGGCCCTGAGCGTGGAGCTGCAGAGCGCGTTGGAGGTCATCACTGGTGAAGTGTCGCTTGCGGCGGGGTGGTCGCTTGGCCTGGCGGCACGTGGCACGGACGGTTGACTCAGTGACACCGACTTCGGCAGCGATCTCGCGGGCAGACATGCCGGTGGGCTCCAGATCGAGTATCTGCTGCTTCTTCGCCGCGCTGATCGGACGGCAGGCCGTCTTGCGGATGCTGC
>CALIZH010000228.1 GCA_938028585.1 uncultured Actinomyces sp.
GATGAAGGAACCGGACTGGCAGCAATTCTTCCCCCCGTTCGCCGTTTTGGTGGGGGAGGCGACCGCGAAAAACTGCGTGCCCACGTACGCGAACTGCTCCAGGAATGGGTTGAGAGATTCTCCGGACTGGGCGGTCTGTGAACGTGAACAGCGGATTGTAGCTTTTCTTGTTATTGGGAAGAGTGAAGCTGTGGAGTGCAAGTTATGGATGCTTCAAACCTTAACTATATCCTTAAATGGGAAGAGCCACTTTTGGTTGCTGCGATTCCTGGAACTTTCATGACTATTCTCTTGTTTGTTTTAGACCGGTATATTTAATGTTTCTGTTATCGAAGATTAAATATTATGGAATCAGGGGGCGTCCTTATCTAGGGCAGCTATTTTTACTCTTAATATTTCCAAGGGTTTCAGGTGTCTGCTCGAAGCCTGTACCCAAACACCTCGACCGCATTCTCCCAATTCACGCCATTAGCCCCATGCCACCAGTTCAAAGGGTACGACAGGCTTTGCCTGAGGTCACCTGTGTCGCGCTCCAGTGGGGGAGTGAAGGAATGCAGAAAATCGGGGTGCCCTGGCGCATCTAAAATCCCGCAGATTCCCAGAGTCTCAACGATTCCAACGGCCTCGGCCTGGTTGCAGGGAAACAACTTCGCGGTGCGGATAGCGGTCGCCAGGGCAGTGCCACTGGCCTCGTCCTCCATGGAATCAGCCAGCTCCAAGATCGACCGCAAAATTTCCACATCAACATCGCTCGCAACCCGACGCTCCATCAGCGCGAACTGCTCCAGGTAAAAGATCGGCTTCCCGATCGTCCCCCAAATGCCGCCACCCTTGTGCTTCACCCAGTTAAAGAAGGTGCCCGTCAGCTTCTGCGGAACCTCCTGAGTCCGGCCTCGATCAAAAGAAAACCAACTGCGGGCATACACATAGGACGCCAAAATATAGCGGTAATCCACATCGCGCGAGGACAAACTATATAAGAACGCCTGCGCCGCATCCTCTAAAGACACAGCCTCAAAGCATCGCTCCAGGACATCAAGCGCCTGATCGAGAGTAATCGGGCGATCCTCAACAACCACGCCCATCTTCCGGGCATAAGCAAGCTCCTCAGCGCTCACTGAATGCTTCTTCCGATCGTCCATCAAGCGATTCAGAATCTGAACAGCCTTCTTATCCACGCTTACCCGCCCTTCGAAGTGCCTGCAACGGCGGAAACCGTATAGCTCAGAAGTGCCTACAGCCCCACAACCCTAGAACCCCAAAAGCCTTCGATAAATCGCCTCGTCCTCATCCGAGAACACATCAAACACAACGACCATGGGGGACTGGGTTGCGGTGAGCCACTGATTGACCACATCCACCGCGACCTCGGCAGCGGCCTGCTTCGGGTAGCCAAAAACGCCCGTCGAAATACAGCAGAAGGCAAGCGAGCCCATACCGCTTTCCTGCGCCAAATCCAGGCAATTCAGGTACGAGCTCATCAGCTCGAAACGATGCATGTCAGCGTCCTCGCCGGCGGGCACAATCGGCCCGACCGTATGAATCACGCGCTGCGAAGGCAAGTTATAGGCACCCGTAATCTTTGCCCTGCCTGTCGGCTCCTCGTGCCCCTGCTCCTCCATGAGCTGCGCGCACTCCAAGCGCAACTGGACGCCCGCGAAAGTATGAATCGCATTATCAATACACGCATGCCCAGGCTCCCAGCACCCCAGCATCTGTGAGTTCGCCGCGTTCACAATCGCATCCGCCGCGAGCCTCGTAATGTCACCGCGCCACAGGCGAATGTTCGGGTGCAGGGGCGCGACCTCGGCCTCGTCAATGGAAACAACGCCATCCCCGGCAATCAACTCACTGAGCAACTGATCCTGCAAAGCCAGCCACTGCGGCGAGGCGGGCATGGGCGGGCGCGTGTTGACCAGCGCGCGGAACTGCTCCCACATCTCATCGACACTCGTCGGTGCGGGCACCTCCATGCCGCGCTCCTCGCACAGCCCCGCAATCAGTGGGGTCAACAGCTCAAGCTTCCGACTGGGCCACATAAGCATTCCTTTTCTAAATACGTGGGTTGGCAACAGTGTAGTTCCGTGGAGGTCATAGGATCACGCTGTTTGAGCAGCATGTACGCGAACCCGGATAACGCATGGGTTTTACCCTCTGGCAGTCATCAGTGCCACCCGATTACCGCCAGTGGCGGTATAAATTGGCGGTAATCAATCTGCAGTGGGGCAAGTAAGCTCCTTGTACCCCCGTTCGCGCGTGTCACTCGTGCGCTGTGATTGGTACATTGAGCGTGAAAATGGCGCTTATTCCTAGGCAAACAAGGAGTCCGACAATGAGGTACGCCGAAACGGTGCTGTTAAAGGGCGGGGTGGAACTCCTGGTGAGGAACGCCGTCGCCTCGGACGCCCGTGTGCTGCGCGAGACCACGCAACGCACGCATGCGGAAACTGACTATCTGCTGTCCTATTCGGACGAGCAGAGCGCCGACGATGAACAAGAGGCCCGCTCCCTGGAAGAAACAGAACGCAGCAGCAATGAGGTTGAACTCGTTGCCGTGATTGACGGGCGTATCGTTGGAAGTGCGGGTGTTTCAGCAGTGCGCAGTAGGCGCAAGGTTGCCCACCGGGCGCGTTTTGGGATCAGCA
>CALIZH010000229.1 GCA_938028585.1 uncultured Actinomyces sp.
CTTCATTACGAATATCTGTTAGACGAATATACTCGATGAGTCGCTTAACCAGAGCTTCGTCAAAACAGAATGTGGTAAGGGAATATGCTCTCGATCTTTTAGCTTTGAGCATCTCCAACTTCATGCCAGCTTCCCGCGCATCAGCTTGCTTCAAATAACTACAACTTATAGCACTTCGAAGTCTCTTGATTGTTCTTATGTTTTCCGGTTTAGGCCCTCGAAGCTCTTCTTGTCTAATTTTGAACCTATACGCGATACGGCGCACCCTGTACATTTGCGAATTATCAAGCTTCGCTTTATACGCGTCAGTCGTCTCAAACATGTTCATGGGTCTGCGACCCCAAACATTACCAATTCCGATTAGATGTTTTAGATACTCTTGCTGTTTCTTTTTTTTCGATGACGCGTTCAGCTTTAGCATGTATTCAATCCACCCAATAACGTCATTGGTCTGACGAATGTGGACACATGGTTTTGTGATTATTATATTATGCGCTTCCCAGAGCGATGCCCACCGCTCCCGAGTTCTTTCTATCACGATTCTTTCTGTTTGATCTGTCCACACTATTGCGTGAATATGTGGTGTCGCGTCATTTTCACGAAGTTCGATAACCCAAAACACGTGCTTCCATGGATTTAACAGTGAGGTTGGTTGACCACCTCTGGGTATCAGATTATCTAGTAGCTTGTTCAGCGTACGCTTGAACATCGCACCGGTGATTGGGCCCGCAATCGTTTTATTCTTCCCGGTCCCAATCCATCTGTTGATCCCCAACGGTAGGGTGAGCGTGACAGCGTAGGCTTGGTCGCCTTCGCCCGCGTATTTTCGATGTTGTATCCCTAGAGCGAATTTTTTGCACCTAGTTTTTCCTCTAGCTGACCAGCCATCGCGTCGCCTACCTACTCCACCACCCTTTTTCAGTCCGCTGATGTTTCTTTCGGGAGTCATGATTGCACCATTTTTGAACGCCTGCACCTGTGCCTGTGTGTATCATTCTTGTTTCATCGCGCCCCTTCCTTGCCCTTGCAGTCCGCTTTGCCCCCGGCTTATATCTTGACAGCATGTTGCCCGATGGCGTGCTCACCGGGCAACATGCGATTTTGTGCGTGCACTGATTGGTCACCACCTCTTTCTTTGCCCCTCTCCTAGTGACGAATCGAAGGTATGCCGATTGAGGAATATAAGTGGTGCGTCGTCAGAGTGCAGTCGAACTTGTCACCTGACCCTTGAATTGTATGTCAACTTCGTTCGCGCCAGAATGTGATGATGACCGCCAGGGCTCCCGCTAGAAGTAGGAGCCAGGGGGTTGGTAGGGGGTGTCCTAATCCGCCGCTGATGGTTGCGATGCGATCGAGGAATGTGTAGCACGTTCCGAAGGTCTCCGGTGCTTGTATACAGCACTGTCTGAGCTGGTATCGGCTTGCGCGGATCATACAGAGGCTTGCTACGAGTGACGTTGTACTCACAGTGAGTGCCAGTTCCATTGGCATGATGGATCCAAGCGCTACTCCAAAGGCCGTGACGAGCTCTAAAATGAGCGGCCATTGCTCAGTAGCCGGAAGTGAGTTGATGACCCATGTTGTTATTGCGAGAATCTGCGCGTTCAGTTCTTGGAATTTTTTGTGTTGGTGGCGCATTAGCTACCCCCTTCGTCTCGGAGTTGAGAGCCTTTGTGGCTCCGCCTGCTAATAGCGGCGGACCACTGTGCTCCTGTGTCGGGGCGCATTGCCCTTACTCTGAGAGCGACGGGGTTGTTGCTTGAGTGTTAGTAACGGAGCGGTTTGTGTACGGTTCGGCTACCACTGTCACCTGATGTGGGGTTTGCAAGCGATCGGTCTGCCTTGCGCATGCCACCGAAATCTGTCTTCGTTGATGTTGTTGTCGGTGGGCGTGTTGGCGTTCTACGTCAGTTTCATCCTGGATTGTTCGGGGGTTTCATTTCGCTATATTTCAGTACACCCGAATGGAGCGTCACAAAGGTTTTTATGGAACAGATTTCGCGCTATTTTTTGACGCAATTGCGAATTGTTAGACAAAAACTATGTTCACATGATGGATTGACATTTGAGACTCATTGCATATTTGTTTCGCCGTCAATACTCACTACAAATTGAGAACAACCTATGCGCGTTAATAACGCCGATATAATGGACCAGATGCCCCTGTTATGCCTAGCCTCACGTAATGTAACTGATGAATCATTTCCATATAGAGTTGTAATTTATCTATTTGGAAATCATGAATTATTCACGTTGACACTGTTAACAGTTCGCCGACTCATATGAGATGGCTTGAACGTGGAGATTAGTGGTGGAAGGCCAGCGCTGCACGCATCATCGACTGCACTGAACTACTTATGCTTGACAAGGACGATACGGTCAGGGCGGTTGCTCGCGTCGTTGGTATCGAGCGCGCCGAATCACGTAACCCCGTGGTGTACCTACGGGACATCGAGGTCATTGGCTGAGCCGGAACAAGAGGGCCCCCAGCGCTCCTGCTGGGGGCTCCGTGACATCCGCAAAAGCGGAGACGCTCAGTCTTATCGAAGGTCACGGCCTCCAGGCAGGGTCGCAGTCGGGCGCGCCATAGCGCGCGTAAAGCTCGTCGG
>CALIZH010000230.1 GCA_938028585.1 uncultured Actinomyces sp.
AGGGGTTCTTGCACGAGCCAAGAGTCTTGATTCGAGGAACGTACGGGGCCGATGTCACTGGTCGCGCCCCACACGGTGCGGATCACGGTGCCGCAGAGCGGAAGGTCCACAGTTCAACCTCCTTTGACGTACGTTCTCTTTTACGCGAAAATAATCCCATATATGGAAGGGCTTGTGCACCTTTGAACGAAAACGCGTGTTCTCAGGTGCTAGGCGAGGTTGAGCTTCCCGGTTCCGGGTCGCACACGGGAGAAAGAGAGTTCCTATGGCCGTAGATGATGCCAATATCGGCATGATTGAAGAGATGCTGAAATCGTCACAGGAAAATCTTGATGGTTCTCGAACCGATTTCTCACGCGAAGCTCCTGCCGAACTCTCCTCTCTCTGTTTGACCCAGACATCGTCAAAGTGGGGAGATGAGGAAGGACCTGTTTCAGCGCGCCAACAATACACAGAGTCCATCTCTGACATGCAGAAACAGGTTACTCAGTGCAATACGGACCTCATCGCCTTCCTGAGCGGTGTCACGAAGACCCGAGAGAACTTTTCAGAAAACGAGCTCTCAAGTGCCGAGGCAGTTACGTATCTCACTGATCAGATCCTTGCCTCATATGACGAAGCATCGAAGGTTTCTGAAAACCAAACCCTCTCTGCTGCACTTACTCAGGGCTTGGCGCAAGGAGTCGTGTCTTTCTTCTCTGGGAAGGCATCCGCGGCAGATATTGCCCAGCAGACCGGACTAACGAACGCTTTCAGCAATGCGACTTCTGCTGCCAATACGACTTCTGCTGCGGCTACCCCCAGTCTCACGTCTGCCCTCCTCAGCGGCGATACCACTCTCCCGCCTTTCCTTGCACCCACATGGACGGGGACGCCGGGGGATCACTCAATTCCGACCTGTCCTGCCCCTCCAACCGAGTCCTAAAGGTCTGCAGCCTACTTTTTCTTGACCGCTTCCTTCAGAAAGACATCTCATGGTTTCTATGCCTGCGTCACCTCTCTACGATCGGTTGACCAAAGTCTCCCAACTCGATTACTCCGACCCCGATGCTGGGATGATTTCAAAGGTTCAATCGCAAATCACCTCAATCCGGGAGTCGTGCACAACCTTCACGCAAAACACCGGACTCCAAGGTGCTACTCAAGCCGCAATGACACAGTGGATCGCTGATTTCCATGCAAAATTGGACGCCCTTGAGACTCGCCTGCAGACAGTGAACACTGCGCACACCGAAGCCCGCGCTGCAATGACAACTGCCAAATCCACGCATGGAACGCTGAGTCCGCAGCTTCTTCACCCCTCTGATTACGCAGCCGCCCGGCATCTCGCTGGCGGAGAGCCCAATGCTGACGAGATACAGCGCGAGTACCTCGAGAACCTTACTGTTCAGCGCAATACGCAGCGTGAAGCTGCTGCTCAGGCAGCGCTGGACACCATGAACAGCGGCGTCCGCTCAGCCTCGTCTGGTTTTTCGCAAGAGGCAGCGGATGCGAATGCTGCAAAGAATTCCGGTGACGCACCCGACAACAATGGTTCGGCTGGGAACAACGGTCCTGCTGGACGAGGCCCGTCAGGTCGCGGGGCTGCCCCTTCAGCTGCCACCGGCGGTCCAATTGCTGGAGTGACCACCCTTCCCTCAGTCTCCCCCTCTTCCTCCATTTTGGCAGGAGTGGACGTGACGACCATGCCCGTCGGCGGGTACATGACTGCGGATGGCCCTGTTGGCGGCCACATCCCCGCTCCCGTCACCGATGCCAATGATCCCCGTTGGCGTGATGATTACGATCCTTTCGGGCAGTCATCTCGTTCGAAGAACTTGGCTATCACGGGTGGCGCTCTTTCAACGGGCGGTGTCTTGGCGGGCCTCGGTCGAATGTCAAGCATGACGACCTCTGTCGGGAGCTCCATGGGTGCTCTTGCGTCTCGT
>CALIZH010000231.1 GCA_938028585.1 uncultured Actinomyces sp.
TTCAGCCTCGGCGCGTGCCTCATCAACGTGATAGCGGCCAGCCTCAATGGCCTCGCGCGCTTTAGCAGAGACACGGTTTGCGCTGCCGTACATCGACGGTTTCAACACGCGGATCCAGAGAACCCAACCTAGGGCGAGGGTCGCAAGGCCGATTGCGCAGCGAATTCCCGCAAAGAGGTAGTCCCCTTGCCTCAAGGACTCAAGTACCCCGTAAAAGGCACCAAAAGGTGTGGTGTAGACCTTGGAAGCGAAGGCAAGAACTGCTTCGTAGGAATAATTACGAATAAGAATCTGCATCCAGATTCCCATCGGTGCCAAAACTGCAACGAAAATCATCGAACCGATAAAAGACGCAAAATTCTTGCGCTGCGAGTTTTTCAAAACTTGGTTTCCCGCCCACGTCGTCACGGACTTTGCCCAAATGACAGCAGTGAGGAGGGTAAGAACAGCAGCGCAGCTTGCGCCTAGTGAGAGCAGTAATTCACCGCGAGTTAAGAAAAACCAGGCGGGTAAAAGGAAGAGGAGTAATGAAAAAATCCCGCCAATTCCAAGCGCTGACGCTGCAACAAGAGCAAAGGCAAGCTTGGGTGAGGGCGCAATGAAAGGAGAAAGTCGACGTGGTTCCAGGGTGTTATCTATCGTCGAGAACAACAATGGCAGAATCAGCCACCCGAGGAAAACCAAGGGCCCGATGAGCATGATGAACTCCGGCGGGATAGATTCGCGTAAAGCCAGGACGCCAACGTACAGAGCGCCAACCATTGCCAAACCATAAAGAAGCGCCATGAGCGACAGGATCAGGACGGCGACTTGTTTGCACATCACGTTCCACATGATGCGCAGCTTCAAACGAATCAGTTGGCCAACCATGACAGCCCTTCGCTCGTGTGCAAGCCGCCCACCAACTGAGCAAAACGCTCATCCAAGGACATATCGCCCGCTACTTCTGCAGTCGTTCCAGAAGCCAACACCTGTCCGTGATTAATTACAGCAACATGAGTGCACAGCTGCTGAACGGTGGCCATGACGTGGCTGGACAAAATGACCGTTCCGCCCCGGTGCGTGAAATCGATGAGGATCTGGCGGATGTTCGCTGCCGAAACCGGGTCGACCGCCTCGAAAGGCTCATCGAGGACCAAGACCGAGGGAGCATGGATGAGGGCCGCAGCAAGGGAGATCTTCTTCGTCATACCCGCCGAGTAGTCGGAGATGAGCTTCTTACCTGCATCCACGAGGTCCAAAGTCGCCAGCAGCTGCTGTGCGCGCCCGCGAGCAGTTTCGCGAGGTAAACCGCGCAGCATTCCGACGTGAACCAAGAAATCAGGGCCGGAAAGGCGGTCGAGCAGGCGCATCCCATCGGGCATGACGCCAAGCTGCGAGCGGGCGGCAAGATTATCGGCCCACACATCGATTCCGTTGACGAAAGCAGTTCCAGAATCCGGCGTGAGCAAACCGGTCGCCATATTGAGGGTTGTGGACTTGCCCGCACCGTTGGGGCCGACAAATCCGTAGAAGGATCCCTTGGGGATGTCCAAGTTGAGGTTTGCCACCGCAACCAAGTTTCCGAAAATCTTCACGAGGCCGCGCATCGCGAGCGCGCATTCGCCGGGTTCCCCGAGAGGCTGCGTGGGCATGAAGGCAGGGAATGTGGCTGCGGGAGGTTGTTGAGCCGCTGAACC
>CALIZH010000232.1 GCA_938028585.1 uncultured Actinomyces sp.
ACTCCATTGCTAATGAGCACTGTACAGGGACGAATTCCCTCAGGGAAGACGGTCCGCTTTGCTCTAATAACAAGGTCTACTGCTTGAGTTTCCATATCTTTCACCTTTCTATCGGGCAATCGCATCACGATCGGCATCAAGGTCAACCGTCATCGCCTGCTTCACTGCATTGATCACGTACGGGTCGTTCTTAGAGACCAGGTAGTGACAAGCGAAGGCAAGCCCTGCTCCGATAAACCAAGAGAATGGACTGAGGAAGCGACAGAAGTCGATCTGCAGAACCGCAATCAAAATTGTGGGGATTGAGGTCGCAATAAACACCCATACAGCACGCATGTTCCAGCCCTTTGTAAAGGCATGCATCCCGTTAACTTTGAAGAGTTCTGAAACCTGGACATGTTGCTTTCGCAAGAGGTAGTAATCCGCAATGATGATTCCAAAAAGCGGACCGAGAACCGCGCCAAAAGCAGCGAGGAAGATATTGATCATCACAGGGCTGTTGAACAGGTTCCAAGGCGTGATAACTAGAGCAATCACCGCGGAGATCAAACCACCACGAACGAAGTTGATCTTCGAAGGCCATGCATTCGCCAAGTCGTATGCAGGCGAAACGAAGTTGGCAACGACGTTAATTCCCAATGTTGCAACCGAGAAGGTAATTGCCCCTAGGGCCGCGGCAATCGGGTGATTAATACGCGAAACCATTTCGACCGGGTCGTAAACATATTCACCATAAATCTGGAACGAACCTGCAGTTACCAGGACCGACACAACCGAGAAGAGGATGAAGTTAACAGGAAGTCCCCACATGTTTGCCTGGAAAACGGCCTTCTTGCTTGGAGAGAAACGCGCAAAATCGCAGAAATTCAGCAAGAGTGTTGAGAAATAAGCGACTGTCAAGGCAATGGCTGCAAGGAATGCATGCAGCATTCCCCACTCAGCAGGCTTCGAAGGAACCGTAAGCGAAATGCTCCAACCAGCCTTGTAGAGCACATAAATCGTCAGAACAAACATGACAACCCAAACCGCAGGCCCTGCAAAGTCCTGGAATTTACGGATCGTTTCCATACCGTTACGGAGCAGGAGCAGCTGAAGCGTCCACATCAAGACAAATGCAACCCAGCCAAGGATGCTCTCGCCGAGGAACATTGTGTGTCCCCAGTCGATCCACGATTTATTGATTGAACCAACCAGGACAATGACAGCCTTGGACGCAAGCCAGGTTTGAATTCCATACCAGCAGATAGCAACAAAACCACGTGTCAAGGCCGGTAGATTCGACCCATAAACACCGAATGAAATACGTGCCAGCACCGGATAGCACAAGCCAGTTTTTTGACCCGCATATCCCACGAGGTTCATCAGAAGGAAAACAATAACAATTCCAACTGACAAGCCCGCGAACACGAGTGCAGCGCTGAGCCCAAGCGCAAAAAGACCCGCCGCAAATGTATATCCACCAATCGAGTGAATATCCGACATCCACATCGCAAACAGCGAGTAGAAACTCCAGTCACGACTTTTTGCTGGAGCAAGATCGTCATTGAAAAGACTGGAATCGACGCCCACTGGCACGGCGTCACCTTCAACGCTAGCCGATGAGGGACTTATTACTTTCTCACTCATCTTTCCTACTTTCTGCCCGACAACATTGTCGAGCTCCAGATTTACCGAATAGACGCTTCAAAAATTTATGAAGATACGGACAAGGGGACGCCTTCAGTTCGCG
>CALIZH010000233.1 GCA_938028585.1 uncultured Actinomyces sp.
GGCCGGTGTCTGCTGGGACAGGGACGTGCGGGAAGTGCTCATGGCCGGAAGTGTGGGGCGGCCGGCCCGCGAACCACATCGCCCCGGCGGCTGAGCCTCGGTGCGCCCCTCAGACCCTGGTTCGTCAGACTCCGGGTTGACTCCTAAGCCTCGCTGAGCTGCCTGAGCGCACGTGCAGCCGGCTGTTGTGGGGTTGGAAGACTGCGCACTAAGTGTAAAAATAAGGGACAATTGTCAAGCAGTCGTACTTCAATTTCTACTTCCAGTAACTGTGAAAAATACGTGTATCAATCTGATTGCATTTTATGGCCGCGTGAGTTACAACTGCCCCTAGAGTGCTTCAATTCTATCGGCTAGCCGCCCATCATCCCTTCTCCTGACTCGAGGCTCTCGTGAATGTGCCCGTTTTGTCCCCTATTCCTCCCATATTTTCCCGTTCGTCTGTTTTATCAGTGTCTTCTTCGACGTCGAGGCGGCGGGGGCTGCTGAGGGCGTCGGCTCCTGTGCTCCTTGCTCTGGTTCTTGGCGTCGGGCTTGCCGGCTGTGACGACGTGTCCAGTACCAGCAGTGATGCTGCGTCGTCGGCTGCGCCGGCCGAGTCTCAGCAGGATGCCGGTGGTGGCTCCGCCGGCTCCGAGGAAGCGCCGGCCGAAGAGTCCAGTGGGGAGCCTGCTGCGGAGCCCACAGACGACTCGCGTGGGGGGAGCGGCTGGTTCAGTGGCTCGGATTCGGGGGAGGACTCCAAGTCAGGGGCGAACTCCGAGTCGGAGTCTCAGAAGAAGTCGGAGTCGACACCGGAGCCCCAGAAGGAGTTCTACGCTAACTGTGACGACGCCAAGGCTGCTGGTGCTGCGCCGATGTACAAGGGTGATCCTGGGTATCGGCCCGAGCTGGATCGGGATAAGGACGGCATCGCCTGCGACAAGAAGGGGTAAGGCCTGACTATTGCTGCGGAGAGCCGATGTCGGCTCTCGCTACTACGGATTTCATCTCCACGTGTCCTGTCATGTCGACTGCTATGCGCATGATGTGGCACAACACATTGTCTTTCACTTTTCCTATTCGAGGTTCTCATGAAGAATTCACTTGTTCGTCCTGGATCTTTGCTGTCGGCCCGCGCTGGTGCCAGCCGACTGGCCGCGCTGATGTCGGGTCGTCAGAGAACGGTGGTGAGGTCGGCATCTGCGGTTCTGGCCATCGCGGTCTGCGGCGGACTGGCCGGGTGCGGGGTCCCGTCCGTGGCTGACGATGCGGGCTCGCCGACACCGGCACCTTCGCCGACGGCGACTGCTTCGCCGTCACCTACTCCGACTCCGTCCCCCACTCCGTCCCCGACACCGCGTCCCACCCCTACGCCGACGCCGTCGCCGATTCCGACGACGCAGGCCCCGACGACGCAGCCTCCGTTACAGCCTCTCATGCAGGAGTCCGAGCCGACACAAGAGGCGGAGCCGACACAGGAGGCGGAGCCGCAGGCCGGCGGTGGTGGGGCGGCTCCTGCACCTGCGCCGGAGCAGAAGCAGGAGAGCACGTACTACCCCAACTGTAAGGCTGCGAGGGCAGCAGGCGCTGCTCCCTTGTACCAAGGTGAACCCGGCTATCGGTCTGGGCTGGATCGTGACGGGGATGGCATCGCCTGCGAGATCAAGTAAGGTCCCGTCGGTGCTCGCCGTCTAGAATGGGGACGCTGCAGCGTCCACCAGTTCCATGTGCTTCGTTCGCAGCGTCTACGCGCTGCGAACGAAGCACATCCGGTTGGATGGTCTGTGGGATCTTGTATAAGGAGCACGACGTTTGCTCACGCCACGTGAGCTGAGGTGGCGTGGATTGAGCGGAAGTGGACCGAGTGGGCAGGAGTATCGGGATGCGTTAAACCCGCAGTAGCCAGAGGGGTACAAAGGGAATGAGCTTCAGTGGCTAAGTCGTCTTTGTACTTCTGGAGACAACTGTAGGTTGCGTTATGATTTCATTTTCCGAAATTTCAGGACGCTGGATTCGTCGAGGTGCTTTAATCTTCTCGACTAGCCGTAATGATCCTTTCTCGCGACCTGAGGCATCATGAGCGTACCCCCTTCTCCTCCATATTCGTCAGCATATTCCTATGTTGGTCCCAGCCAATACTACAGTCCGATGCCGAGGCGTCGGACGAATTTGAGGAGATTTGTCCCCTATGTTATGACGTTTGTTCTTGGGGCTGGGCTTGGCGCTGCTGGCGCGTCGGACGATGCTCCGTCCCAGCCGACGGCGGCGTCGGCGCCCACTGTGGTGTACTCGCCAACCCCTGTTCCCACGGTTGTCTACAGCCCGTCGCCAGTGCCAACAGTTGTCTATTCGCCGTCACCGGTGCCAGCGACTGAGGCTCCCGCCCTACCGGCGACGGTTCCCGCTGCGCCGGTGTCGGAGCCGACGCCGGAGACGAGTGAAGAAAATTCCGGAGGTGGTACCTCGTCTGGCACAGGTGAGGAACCGACTCGGTCGGAAGCCGACTCGAGCGGTGTCTACTACCGCAACTGCAAGGCGGCTCGCGATGCCGGTGTGGCGCCGCTCTATCGAGGGCAGTCCGGTTACCGGCGTGAGCTGGACCGCGATAACGACGGCATCGCTTGTGAGTAGAAAAAAGTGATTGACTGTGGAGTAATCGTATTGAAATTCCGAGTTCCTTAAGTCTCTCAGGGGAGGAGATGAAATTTCGGCTGCGCATTGGTAGATACGGTGGAGACGCAACTGGAGTATGTCTGCTTGGGAGTGTCCTTATGATAACTTCTGTAGGTTAGAACGCGTTGGACTGCGGCACCACGGGATGAGTGTCCGCTAGATTTGAATGAAATGTGCATACTGCGTTGGTATGTTACTGAAAGTGAGCGGGGCTTTCGGTTGGTTTGAAAGAAGGTCTGCCACTTTTGATGGCGAGCTCTCAATGTGACACTAGACCTTTGTCTCGAGTTCTATACGTAAATAACGGTATGGTGACAATTTCGAGTTATGCGTTGAAAGTTGCGAGAGAGCGGGAAGTGGTTGATCTATGATGTCGAACCGACAAAGCCGTTGTTCCGAGGCAGTCAGTGAGGACTCATGTCATTCGAAGATGCGTTGCTCAACATAGCAAACCGCGTGCGAGACTACGCCGGTTCGCTTGAGACCGAAGAAGCCACTAAAAATGCGATCATCATGCCTTTCATTCAGAGCGTTCTAGGCTATGACGTATTTGATCCAGATGAAGTTGTGCCGGAATTTGTTGCCGATGTCGGTAGTCGGAAAGCTGAAAAAATTGACTATGCCATCAAGCGTAAGGAAACCATACAGATTCTTGTTGAAGCTAAAAAGGTTGGCGAACCTCTGTCGCTTGAACACGCTAGCCAGCTAGTTCGATACTTCTCCGTATCTAATGCTAGGATTGGGGTCTTGACTAATGGGAGGTACTGGCATTTTTACACCGATCTGGACAAGCCCAACATCATGGATTCCAAGCCATTTCTTCGCCTGGATCTTCTAAATGTAGATAGCTACATTCTTCCCGAATTGAAAAAGTTAACTAAAGCAACATTTGATCTCGATTCGGTGTTAACGGCGGCTGAGGAACTCAAATACGTGTCCTCTACTAGGGCGGAGATTGCAAAGACCTTCAGTGAGCCGGATGCGGATTTTGTGCAGCTGTTTGCCCGCCGGGTGTATGACGGTGCACTTACCGCGAAAATGAGGGAGTTTTTTCAAGGGGTTGTCGAGAAGGCGTGCAGGCAGTTCCTTGCAGATCAGGTTAATGAGCGTCTTAAGAATGCGCTTGATGAGACTGTTTCCGCTTCTCCCGAAAGTGAAAAAGAAAACACTCGGAGTGAGGTTGAGGTCGAGGATAAGAAATCAGGAATTGTTACTACCGAGGAAGAAAAGCAGGCATACATGATTGTTCGTGCGATCGTGGTGTCAGAAATTCCGCTGGAACGGGTCGTTGACCGCGACACCAAGAGCTATTTCGGCGTTCTTGTTGATGATTCTAATCGCAGACCAATATGCCGCTTCCACTTCAATGGGAAAAACAAGAAGTATCTTGGTCTGCTTGATGAGCATAAAACCGAGACTCGTCACCAGATCGATCGTCTAGAAGACATCTATCGGTACGCCGAACAGCTTCGCGAGGCTGCGCGTCGTTACCGGTAGGGGCGGCCAGGTAGGTGTGCTGTAAGTGTTTGCTGAGAGCGGCGCTCACAGCGTCAGCTGCGGTTGGTGCCTGAACCTGTGTGGTCCAGGCACCGATG
>CALIZH010000234.1 GCA_938028585.1 uncultured Actinomyces sp.
CTCATGTACTTCACAGTTGTCTTCATCGTTGCACCTTTGATGATCGCAACCGGACCGATCATGTCTCCGACCTTCGCAGGGCGCTTCCCGCGTTACGTCAAGCTCTTCCATAACCGTCAGACGGCGCGTTCCATTCACTTCCTTGGAATGGCTTTCTACTGCGTATTTGTCGTGATTCACGTGGCCCTGGTTTTCGTGGTTCACCCGCAGTACAACATCGCACACATGATGCTGGGCGAAAACTACAACGACATCACTGCAGCGCAATTCGCTCAAGCTGTGACAATGCTGATCCTTGGAATTGTTTTTGCAATCGCTCTATGGATCGGCGCATCCTACTGGTCATTGAAAGATAAGCGCCGCGCACAGCGTCTGGTCTGGGGAGCAACCCAGCCTATCCGTTCGCTCACCCTCGACAAGATGCACTCTCGTCAGGTCAAGACAGGCACCTTCACCGAAGACGATATTTCGCCTTTCCACTGGGTGAACACTCGTCCCCCGACACGCGAGCAATCCGAGGAGTGGGTTGAAATGCGTGAACGCGGCTTCGAGGACTACCGCTTGGAGATTGGCGGTTTGGTCGAGGAAGAGAAGTCCTTCTCGATTGATGAGCTCAAGGCGCTTGGCCACGTCACTAACATCACCATGCACACCTGCATGCAGGGATGGACCGGCATTGCAAAGTGGGAAGGCATCCGTTTGAAGGACGTCTTAGCTTTGGTGAAGCCAACTGAGGGCGCACGCTACGTCATGGTCACCTCTTACGGACATGTGGGACACATGTACGACGGCGGTCCGACGACTCCGTACTACGAGTGCCTAGAGCCTTCCATGATCGACGATGATGAATGCATCCTTGCATGGGCCATGAACGGCGAGCCCCTGCCCGACGTCTATGGCGGCCCCCTGCGTCTGCGTGCTGATTCTCAGCACGGCTACAAGATGGTCAAGTGGGTTCACCGTATCGAATGGATTCACGACTACCACGATGTTGGTGATGGCCAGGGCGGTTCCCGCGAGGACTCAGGCCTTCAACACTTCGATGCGCGCGCATAAAGCGTGAGCTGTTGATCCGGCCTGCCTACTCCACACGAAGTCAGTGTTCTGCCGCGACAAGACACATGAAGTCGGCAAATGACACAGGCTACAACCTGTGTTCTGCCGCGACTTCATGTGACAGATCTAGGAGACCAGGCAAGCGGATGACATGATGCGCGTTGTTCGCAATATGGGGGCGCTGCCAATCAAATTGGCAGTGCCCCCCATTACTACATACACGTACTTCTGTGGTTTTCTCCGTATTCCTGCTAAGCGATCCCCACTCCCCTACTCAGAGCCAACCAGGCCTTGTCCACACATGACTCAGCCTATAAACGGCCCTATTCCATCACTACGTGCCTATTCCGTCGCTACGCGCAACTATGTCGCTACGCGTGACTAAGGAACGCTTAGATGCATGCAGAGGCAGAAAAGACCTCGAGACACCTATCGGTACCCATTCAGACTCGCAATAAACACTGGTGGGTTCCATCTATATGGATGGAACCCACCAGTACGTGTACTGCGTTTACGCCTGAGACATTTCTGTTGATCGAGGGAATCTACTCTTCAGGCACTAAACCTCAGTTTTGAAGCCGCAGCTTCAGACCTGCTCTCAGGCCTGCTGACGACGACGCATCAGCGCAGCACCCAATGCCAGTCCAAGCACGCCCAAACCAATCGCCGGAGCAGTCATAGCACCTGTACGGGCCAAGGGAGTCTTCGGTGAAGGAGTGGTGCTGGTCGAGGGTGAAGGCGTGGCCTCGGTCGTCGACACAGAGGGCGACGGGGTCACCGTCGTTGCCGGAGGAGTCGGAGGAGTCGTCACAGGAGGAGTCGTCACCGACGGAGTAGGCGGAGTCGTCTTCAACTGACCCTCAACGTTTCCCCAACCGACTGTTTCAATCTCAATGTTCTTAACAGCGGTTTGACCATTGATCACCGCAGTGTTTTTGAAGACGTTTCCGATCTTCAGTCCCTCAGGGGTGTTGAGCTCGGTGTAGTACTTGAGCTCGTAAATGGCGTCATCGTCCGTCTTCGGGAACGACGCGACAAAACCATTAGCAGTTTCAGTCATCGTGAAGGTACCACCATTAATGGAGCCTCCCACCCACACCAGTTGACTGGGCTTCTGGTGGTAGGGGTCGTTGCGGTAGGCCTCGGTGGTGTTCCATTTCAGCAAACGTGCCTGCTGGTTCTTCTTGCCGTCGTTGAAGAGCTTATAGCCACCGTTAGCGGTATCGAATGTGTCGGTCACGGTAATGACCGATCCTTGCACCGATTTGGCGGGAATGTGAATTTCCCAGGTGAAACGCTCGTTGTGACCTTCATGCAGCTGCCAACCGTACTTCCAGGGCTGCTTGGGGACCCAGCTGTACTTGTTAGAAACAACGTTGCCGTGATCGATCTTGGCCTCGATCGTGACCGAGTGACCAATTGTAAAGGTGAAGCGATCCGTCGTTGTGGTCATGGCCATGTCGGCTCGGACGTGGATATCACCCTTGGCATTGATGTGGGTCTTGACGTAATCGGTAAAAACACAGTTGACGATCTGTCCGGTGCCCGCGGGGACCGAGCACTTGAGCGCAACACCGCCGCCGTTCTTGTCAATGACATCGAAGTTTGCACTGCGTGTACGCAGTTCTCGAGGGAGTTGGATCGTCAGGGTGTCGCCTTCAGCAACGTTCTTCCCTGTTGTATCGAAGGTTAAGTCTGCCGAGAACTCGTCCCAAATAATGTTCGGGCCAGTCGAGCTGGACTCATTTTTCATCGATACACCGGTCACCACACCGTTAACTTCTGCTGCCGAGGCCGCTGGAGCAGTTGGCGCAAAAACGCTGAGTGCGCCGGCACCGAGCAAAGCGACTGTGAGTGCGCCAGCGAGAGGAACGCGACGCAACTGCGCGCGCGTAGCTTCGT
>CALIZH010000235.1 GCA_938028585.1 uncultured Actinomyces sp.
GGACGAGAGTGCGGGCTATGCCCAGCTCGTGAGTTATATCTTCTCCACGAACGCACCAGGCGGCGTGTGGACCAATGGTACCGAGGGAGACAAGGCCGATACAAAGTTCTACCGCGTTGATCGCGAGCTGGGGCAGCTGCTGCCTGTGACTGAGATCCCTCGGGCGGATGAGACCTGGGGCTCGGTCAGCCGACGCAAGAAGAGTGATCTGGACCGGCCCCATGACATCCGCCGTCTGTTCCGGCTGTGCAACAGCAAACTCTATGGGCGCGGGATGGAAAACTATGACTACGACATCACCATGGACATGGTGCGTATCCTCCTGGCAAAGATCGAGGATGAGTCAGCCCCTGGTGAGTACCCGGCCTTCCATATCACGCAGGAAGAGTACGAGACCAGCGAGGGGCGCGCGGCTGCCGCTCAGAGGGTTCGCCGTCTCTTCAATACCTTTGCAGACAGGTTCCGAGATGTCTTCCCTGTCGGGGAGAAGATCGAGGTCCCTGACGACGCTGTGGTCGAGGCAATCACGGTGTTGCAGCCTTGGAGTTTGGTGGTTTCCTATGAGGATGCAGATGACTGGGATCTCATGGGTGCTGCCTATGAGCAGTACACACACCAGAACTTGAAGCGTCAGAGAGGACAGTTTTTCACTAACCGTGTCGTAGTCTCCGCAATGGTGAGGATGGTTGACCCTCAGGTCGGGGAGAAGCTGCTGGATCCCGCTGGAGGCTCTGGTGGCTTCGTCACGGCAGCTTTCCGACACGTCCGTCAGGCTGTCCTGGACTCGACAACACCGGGCACGCCACAACGTGAACGTCAGCTGGATGCCGCCAAGAACGACATGTTCTTGTCGGAGATCAGCCCGCGGCTGGTGAAGCTGGCAAAGACAGCAATGCTCTTGAACGGTGACGGTCACGCCGGCATGACGCAAGGGAACTCGCTAGGTGCCTACGAGGAGCTGGATCCGTGGATCCAGGCTCGTTGCGGCCGAGGCGTACCGAAGGTGATCCTCTCCAATCCTCCGTTTGCCGGTCAGGGTGATGCCCGGATTACAGATCCGAAGATCTTGTCGCAGTATGAGACGGCTCAACGTGTCATCACGAGCAGGGTAACTGGTTTGCCCGTGACCGAGGTGATGGATAGACAAAGCCCAGAACTGCTGTTCTTTGAGCGCTGTCTCGATTGGCTTGCTGAGGGTGGGCGACTGGGTATCGTGCTACCTAAGGCCTTCCTCGACACCACGCTGAACATGCCTGCCAGACAGATGTTGTTCAAGAAGGCGTACCTCGATGCTGTGATCACGCTGCACAAGGACTCGTTTCAGCCTGACACGGGTGTTCGTACCTGTATCGTGTTCCTGACCAAGAAGACGCAGGCAGAGATGGATGACGACTATGACATCTACATGGCTGCATCACAGAAGATCGGACAGAGCTCGGAAGGTGAACCGATCTTTGTGTTGGATGATGATGGTGTCGCCACGGAAAAGCTGGACCATGACTTGGACGACATCGTCAACGATTTCAAGGCTTTTCAACGGGGCGAACTCGTGCCCTCGCAGTTCCGCTACGCCATCAAGCGCAGTTCCATCGACGACCGACTGAACATCAATCCGCAGTTCTACTCGCCGCACTTGAATGAGTCGATTGCCACCGTGCGTCGCTTTGATGATCTGGATGGGTGGTCGGTGACGACGCTGGGGCAGATCGTCAAGGGAATCTCTATCTTCAAGGGCCCCCGTCTCAAGACGGAGAACGTGATTGTTCGGAGCAGCGCCGATGGGGAGAAGGTTGTCGGATACTACACGCCGTCAGCGATGCTCCAGGACAAGCGTGACTCGGCTAAACTAATTGACCTTGCGAAGGCATCGAAGAAGCAGCTTCGCGACTTCGAGGTGGTCACAGTTCATGAGGGTGACTTGCTTCTGACTCGATCTGGCACGATCGGGCGTCTGGCATACGTCTCCAGTGTGATGGATGGTCAGATTGTGTCCGATGATATGATTCGAGTTCGCATTGCCTCCGAGTCTGTGCGGGCCTATGTTGCTGCCTTCCTCCTCTCAGAGAATGCGAGTGCTCAAATGCTGATGAACGAGTACGGCTCCGTTCAGCAGCATCTGGAGCCTGCACACGTTCGCGACCTTGTGATTCCAATCCCAGATGATTGGTCAGCGGCCTCTTCCCTCATCGCTCGTGGACGCGAGTTCATGCGGTCCAAGGAAACAGCAGATCTGGCGATGGATTCGGTACGTCGTAATGGATTTGACCAAGGGATCGCTGGATTTCTGAAGGAACTTCTGCGCAGCAGTGAGCTGACCAGCGCATCTGAGGGCGAGTGAGGAGAAGTGACATGCTGATCGGTTATGCCAGAGTCTCAACAGCCCGCCAGAGCGAGTCTCTCGACACTCAGCGTGACGCTCTCCTCGCCGTGGGCTGCGACCCGACTCACTTCTTCTCCGACACTGTGTCGGGCAGCAAGTGGCAGCGACCCGGGCTACAGAAGGCGCTCTCGTACATGCGACCAGGTGACACCCTTGTCGTGACCCGTCTCGACCGCCTTGGGCGCTCTCTGAGGGAGACAGTGACGACCATTGCTGACCTCGCCGAGTGTGACATCAACGTGCGCGTGCTTGAGCCTGCTCTGGACACCGCCAAGTCCACCGACAAGGTGGTCGTTAACGTCATGGCCTCACTCGCAGAGTGGGAGCGCGACCTGCTCATCGCCCGCACGAAAGAGGGTGTCGCACACGCACGCTCCCAGGGACGAGTGGGTGGTCGCCCTCGGGCACTGACCGACGAGCAAGAACGCCAGGTGCGAGCTCTGCACGCCCAGGGTGAAAACATCACTGCACTGTCGCGCTCGTTCAATGTGTCGCGGCAGACGATCTACCGGGCGCTGGAGCCATCATCGGGCACAAAGACGGTCGCATAACGCCCATTGTTGATCCAATATTGACCGAAACTCCACATGGTTCATTCCTGGCCAGGAAAGTGCCTTTCTCTGGTCCCGGAATCGCCAGGAAAGTGCTCGGTGCTGCTGCGTTTCTTTCGTGACCATCTATCGTCCAAAGAATGACCCCGGTCACCATGTGACCGGGGTCTTGTTCTTTCGCGCTCACAGCTTGGGCTCCTCCTCCGAGCCTCGGTTGAGCCCCTCAATCTGCCCGAGAACTCGCCGCTCGTAGTCAGCGACGCTCTCGCCTTTGCGCACCGTTCCATCGAGCCGCTCAGCGTTCTTGTTGAT
>CALIZH010000236.1 GCA_938028585.1 uncultured Actinomyces sp.
GGTGCTTGTTGGACTTCAGCGAGCGTTTCTCTCACGCCGACGCAGAATCTCTTCCTTTCAAGGTGTGGGCAATCCCTCGAATCCGTTTCGTGAGCATCTGCCCTTCGCCTGCTTGCTTTCCCTATAGTTCATAGTGTGGATTGAACGCCACATGAACTGCGGGAAGACGAATGCAGAGGAGCATTGTTCATGAGTGAGACCACTCAGGTTTCGTCTGGTCTAAACATCGAGATGGCCGGCCTAGATGTGATCCCCGAATCCGAAAGAAAAGGCACGCCATCGTCCTTATTCATGCCTTGGTTTGCCGCTAATATCTCTGTCCTCGGTATTTCCTGGGGTTCGTGGGTGCTGGGCTTTGGCCTTTCACTCACGCAGGCCATTCTTGTCAGCGTTGTTGGCGTTGCACTCTCATTCCTTCTGTGTGGACTGATCGCTATCGCCGGCAAGCGAGGATCTGCACCGACCCTTGTACTCTCTCGCGCGGCATTCGGATATAACGGAAACCGTATCTCCGCAGCAATCTCCTGGATCCTCACTGTTGGGTGGGAGACCTTCCTTGCCATCATGGCGGTTCAGGCAACCGCGACCGTCATGGGAGCGCTTGGTTTCAGCAACCACCTGCTTGCACAGATCATAGCCTTGGTCGTCGTTGTTGTCCTTGCAGCAGGAGCGGGCATCCTCGGATTTGAAGCGATCATGAAAGTCCAAACATGGATCACCTGGGCGACGGCAATCCTCACGATCGTCTACCTTCTGCTCTCGGCCTCGACAATCAACTTCGCGGTCCTTTCCGCACGTCCCGCAGCTCCCTTCGCAATGCTCCTGGGTGCGATGTGCATGCTTATGGTTGGTTTTGGTTTTGGATGGATTAACGCAGCTGCGGACTATTCGCGCTACCTTCCTCGCAAGGCCTCGACCGCCGGTGTCGTCGGCTGGACGACCGCAGGTGCTGCGCTGCCTGTCATTATCCTGGTGATCTTCGGTGTGCTGTTGGTTGGCTCCAACTATGACACCCTCTCTGAAGCCATCGGCAATGACCCGATCGGCGCGCTGACAACAATTCTTCCGACCTGGTTCCTGATCCCCTTTGCGATCGTTGCAATCCTTGGTCTTGTTGGTGGAATTGTTATGGACATCTATTCCTCTGGCCTCTCGCTCTTGGCAACTGGCGTCCCGGTGACCCGCCCCGTAGCCACCGCAATTGACGGCACCATCATGACCATCGGAACGATCGTCGTTGTCTTCTTCGCCGATTCTTTCCTCACTCCTTTCACTGCCTTCCTCACAACCCTTGGCGTGGTCATTGCCACCTGGGGCGGCGTCATGCTTGCTGACATCGCGCTCCGTCATCAGGACTACGACGAGCCCTCACTCTTCACATCAACGGGACGCTACGGTTCCGTTAACTGGGGAGCAATCGTCACACTCGCTGTCGGTTCCTTCGTTGGCTGGGGCTTTGTTGTCAATGCGAATGCCTCGTGGCTTGCATGGCAGGGCTATCTCCTTGGCCCGCTCGGAGGTCGAGAGGGAGATTGGGCCGGTTCCAACATCGGAATCCTTCTTGCCCTTCTCGTAGGCTTCTGCGGATATTGGCTGACCAGTGCGCGCCGCGTTCGTGCGCAGGAAGCCACCCCTTCCCACACGCTCGGCTAACAGTTGAGGAAGGTGTGCTTTGACAGCTGATCCCCGTTTTTCTTCTGTTCTTTTCGACCCCGAGGCCACTGCCGCCGCGGAGCAGATTCGCGCCCTTTGCGGGGGAGTTCCCTTCGCATTGGTCGTCTTGGGATCGGGCTTAGCAGACGCGCTTAACGACCAGTGGGGAGAGCCATCGGCATCGCAGCCTTTGGGGGCACTTCCCGGTGTGAGCGCCCCGGTTGCGGATGGACACCGCAATGAACTTCGTGTCTACATGCGCGAATGCGGCCCCGTTCTGGTTGCAACCGGACGAACTCATCTGTATGAGGGACACGGGCCTCTTGCTGTCACCGCGCTGATCCGTGCGGCTGCGTGCGCGGGTATCCAACGCGCAATTGTCACCAATGCGAATGGATGCCTGCGCGACTGGTCCTTGGGTGATGTCATGATCATTACGGATCACATGAATCTCAGCGGTTCCTCGCCATTTGATGGACCCCTATTTGTCGATATCTCACAGGTTTGGGACAGTGAGATGAGCAAGAGGATGCGTGAACACTGCAGTCGAGAGGGGACTTACGCCTTCCTTCGTGGGCCTGAGTATCAAACAGGCGCAGAAAGTCGGGCCTTAGTGCAATTGGGCGCTGATTGCGTTGGGATGTCGACCGTTCTTGAGGCAATAACCGCTCACGCACTCGGAGTGCGTGTTGCCGGCATGTCAGTTGTCTCAGACTTGTCTTTCGCCCAGGCACAAACCGACCCGCAAGACGTTGTGGATGCCGCGCGAAAGGCATCCACAACGGTCGTTGCCGGTATCGAGGCCGCGCTGGGCGCGGAGTGAACGACTGGCGCAGGCTGTGGAGAAAGGCCTAAAGAACGCCTAGAACCCGTGAAACCAATTCTTCGGTAACCTGCGGTGAACACGCCAAGTTCACGCGCACCCACTTCGAGTATCGCTCACCCAGGGTGATTCCTTCGTTTGTTGCGATGTGCGCGCGTTGGAGCAGTGTCTTGGAAGGGTTCGGGCCCAACTCTGGGTAGGCCTCGAAACCCCACCAAGTCAGGTAGGTTGCCTGCGGGGGACGGAAGTCGATCTCGGTGGGTGTCAGCGCCTCGGTAACGGTGCGGATATTGCCTTCGATGACGGAAAGGACTTCGTGCTGCCAGTCATCACCGTTTGTGTAGGCCTCGATTGTGCCTAGCGCACCAATTGTTGAGGTTGAATGGGGGAGCTTCTCCTGGCACAGGCGATCCCAACGCGTGCGCAATTCCTGATCGGGAACGATGACCTGAGCATTTGGTAGCCCGGCAATATTCCAGCCCTTTGTTGCCGCAGTTGCGGTGATCGTATGCGCTGCAAATTCTGCGCCCAGTCGCGCATAGGAGGTAAAGCCTCGGCCACCCAAAACCAGAGGGGAGTGGATTTCATCCGCAAAGATCAAAGCGTCGTACTGGGACACCAGCATCTGCAAAGCTCGCATCTCGGACTCTGTTAACACGCGCCCCACGGGGTTCCACGGATTGCAGAGAATTACTAGGCCAGCCCCGGCCTCGAGACCTGCCTTAATTCCCTCAAGGTCAAGGGTCCAGCCGCCCGGGTACGCATCATCGTGCAAGGAGGGTACGTCGATAACCGGGTGGCCCAGTGCGGGAGGAATTGTCAAGAATGGCATGTATGCGGGAGTCGGCACGATAACCGGTGATCCGGGACGCACCATGTGCTGAATCATTACTTCCAAGGCCGGAAGAACAGCGGGTGCCATGCGAATTGAATCAACTTCAAGATCCCAGCCGAAGCGCTTCTTTTGGAAGTGTGCAGTAGCTTGGGCAACCTCCGGCTCAAGCCAACGGGGGTTGTAGCCCAGCAAACCTTCGCGAATCGCGCGGGTCATTCGCTCCTCGACACAAGGAGCGGTACCGAAATCCATCTCTGCAACCCAGGCGCCCAAGACGTCACTGCCGTCCGCGGGCTTAACTCCCGTCCACTTCAGTGAACCAATGCGACGGAGTTCCTCAGCGCTGCAAAAATCCATGCGAAAACTTCTTTCCAAACGTGCCCAAAAAGGCAAAGTGTGTGAGCTACCTCCCAGTGTAAGGGGAGTGGTGATAATTCGGAATTCGCCTTCATGGTGTGAGCGAAGGTAACAGTGCGCGCATCCTTCAATGGGGGGAGAGTCCCTGCTCAGTCCTCGCACACCCATTGAATTGACGCAGGCGCAATAAGAAGGGGGCTAAACTAGGGGATTATGAGTGTGACTACTGCAAGTGGCGCTGATGTTCGCGTCCGATTCTGCCCCTCGCCGACTGGAACCCCCCACGTAGGAATGGTCCGTACCTGCCTCTTCAACTGGGCATACGCGCGCCATACCGGAGGCACCTTCGTCTTCCGTATCGAAGACACCGATGCTGCCCGCGATTCTCAAGAATCTTTCGACCAGATTCTTGACTCGCTGAACTGGCTGGGACTGGACTGGGATGAAGGCGTCGGTAAGGGTGGCCCGCACCCGCCGTACCGCCAGAGCGAGCGCATGGACATCTACCGCGATGTCGCCGCGAAGCTGCTTGAAGCCGGTTACGCCTACGAATCCTTCTCAACTCCAGAAGAGGTTGAGGCTCGTCACCTGGCCAAGGGTGAAGACCCCAAGCTCGGTTACGACGGTTTTGACCGCGACCTTAGTGAAGAGCAAATTGCTGCCTATCGCGCTGAAGGTCGTCAGCCGGTTCTGCGCCTGCGCATGCCTGACGAGGACATTACCTTCACTGACCTGATCCGCGGCGAGATTACCTTCAAGGCCGGCTCGGTCCCGGACTACGTGATTGTTCGCGCCAACGGTCACCCGCTGTACACGCTGGTCAACCCCGTTGATGATGCACTCATGGAGATCACCCACGTCCTGCGTGGTGAAGATCTGCTCTCATCGACCCCACGTCAGATCGTTCTCTACCGTGCGCTGGAAGAACTGGGTATCGCCAAGTTCATGCCTCGCTTCGGTCACCTGCCCTACGTGATGGGTGAGGGAAATAAGAAGCTGTCCAAGCGGGACCCCGAATCGAACCTTCTCCTGCACCGCGAAGCCGGAATGATTCCCGAGGGCTTGAACAACTACCTGGCCCTGCTGGGTTGGTCGATCAGCCCCGATAATGACGTCTTCTCCATGGAGGAGATGGCCGCGGCCTTCGATATCACCGATGTGAACCCGAACCCGGCACGCTTCGACCACAAGAAGTGCATCGCGATTAACGCCGAGCATATTCGTCTGCTTGCTCCGGATGATTTCCGAGGCCGCATCGTCCCCTTCCTTCACCGTGAGGGATTGGTTTCGGCTGACTCCTATGAGGAGCTGACCGCTGACGAGCAGAAGATTATGCAGCACGCTTCTCCGCTCATCCAGACCCGCATCCAGTTGCTGGGTGAGGCTCCTGGAATGCTGGGCTTCCTCTTTACTGAAGACGATGCACTTGAGTTGGATGAAAAGTCTGTATCGAAGCTCAAGGAGAATGCTCCCGAGGTTTTGGATGCAACGATTCACTACATCGAGAACTACGACGGCCCCTTCACAACCGAGGCTCTGGAGCATGCCCTTCGTGAACTGATCGTTGAGGGGATGGATATTAAACCTCGCGTGGCCTTTGGCCCGATTCGTGTGGCTGTCACCGGCCGCCAGGTTTCCCCGCCGCTGTTTGAGTCCATGGAGATCTTGGGCCGCGAAAGCGTGTTGAACCGTCTGCACGCTCTGCGTAACCAGCTGGGCTGAGCCCTTAACTGACTCCTGATCGCAGGCACGTGGCACTCATCAAATATGATCAGTGCCACGTGCCTGCGATTTGGCATCTGAAGCGCATTTGAGTATTCTTTTCTCTTGTCGCCGCCTTGGGTTTAGACCTAAGCGGATTGCGCCATGGGGTATGGTGTAATTGGCAGCACGAGTGATTCTGGTTCATTTAGTCTAGGTTCGAGTCCTGGTACCCCAGCCATCGCAAGACTTCTTGCGAGTTGAAAGGCCCCCATCGTCTAGCGGCCTAGGACGACGCCCTCTCACGGCGTTAACACCGGTTCAAATCCGGTTGGGGGTACAGATACCAGCAGGGCTTCGGCCCTGCTTTTTTGTTAGCTGCGCTGCTGCCCTTGGCATCTGCAAGAATAAAAGCATGCGCATTGTTTTGGTCTCTGACACCTTCCGCCCGACTATGGGGGGAATTGAAACCCAGGTCGGTGCTCTTGCCGACCATCTTCATGCCCGAGGCCACGATATCGTCGTTCTGACCTGCACTCCCGAAGGTGATTCGCCCTCCACGTGCCCCTATCCGGTGCTGCGTTCCTCGTGGCGCAATCCTTTCAATGCGCCGGTTGATCCCAAAGCCCCCCGTCGCTTTACCGACTTCATTCGGCGTTTTAATCCCGATGTTGTCCACTACCACATGGGGGAGCTGACCCCGGTTGTTCAGTCGGTTCTACTGAACCTCAAGGATTCGAGGATTCCACAGGTCGTCACCGTTCATTCCCTGTGGGATCCCCGCGTGACAATCCCTGCCTTCCATGCCATCGCACGACGTGCAGGGCTGGCGCAGGCGCCGATTATGTGGACAGGTGTCTCTGGACTGGTCAATGAGCAAATTCGCCAAGTCTTGGGGTCAGATATCTGTGTTTCGACTTTGCATAATGGCGTAGACGTCGGGCCCTGGCAGCGCCCACCCGTTGCCCACCAAGGCATCGTTGCGGTGACTGCCACGCGTTTTGCCCCGCGTAAGCGCGTGGATGCCCTGATCGACATCCTTTCTGAAACCCGGCGCCGCTGGGATTCTTATTCCCGAGGCCACACCGGCGATTTCCCCCTGCGTGCAGTAGTTGCGGGTGAAGGTCCGCTTTTTGACGGTGTTCAGCGCCGCGTTGAGCGCGCTGGGTTGGGGGACTGGTTGCTTCTTCCGGGACGACTGAGTGCGACGCAGCTCCAGGACCTGTATTCGCGTTCGGATATTTTCCTTGCGCCTTCGGTGAAGGAATCTGCTTCTATCGCTGGACGCGAGGCCTTGGCCTCGGGGCTTGCAGTAATGACACGTTCACAGTCTGGACTTGCAGAAGTTGTTGAAAATGGCATCAACGGTTGGTGTCTTGACAACGATGACGAGATGATCGAGGCGCTCTTATCCGTGCTTGAGGCTCCTGCGCAGCTTGAACGTATTCACGAGCATAATCGCAGTGAAGATTTCCCCTTCACGTGGGAGAAGGTCATTGAAGCGACGGAAAACTACTACCGCCAGGCTCAGGAACTGGCCTCGACGGAGGCTTAGTCTTCCATTCCTTCTGCGGAGCGCAAGAAATCGGAAAGTCTATTAGCTGCAGCAACGGCAGAGGGGCCGTGCTGACGGCCAGGCTGACGTCCCATGCGCTCAACAGGACCCGAAATGGTCACTGCGGCCAGCACGCGACCCGAAGGGCCACGAACGGGGGCGGAAACTGAAGCAACGCCGGGCTCGCGTTCTGCAACCGACTGTGCCCAGCCTCGGCGACGAACTTGGGCGAGCATCGTCGCGTTGAAGGAAGCGCCGTAGAGGCCTCGGTGAAGGCGGTCGGGTTCTTCCCATGCAAGCAGGACTTGGGCAGCGGAACCGGCCTTCATGGTCAAAGTCGCACCAACGGGGATGGAGTCGCGAAGACCCATCTCGCGTTCGGAAGCTGCAACGCATACTCGGAAATCGCCTTGGCGGCGGAAAAGCTGAGTGGATTCCTTCGTGTGGTTGCGAAGTGCAACGAGGACTGGCATTGCTGCTGCGAGAAGGCGATCTTCACCCGCAGAGGAAGCAAGTTCTTGAAGGCGCGGTCCTAAGACGAAACGTCCCTGCATATCGCGTGCAACGAAACGGTGATATTCCAGTGCGACTGCGAGGCGGTGCGCAGTTGGCCGCGCCAAACCTGTTGTTGCAACCAATTGGGCCAGGGGGGCCGGGCCTGCTTCAAGTGCGCTCAAAACCAGTGCGGCCTTATCCAGAACGCCGACACCACTTCCAAAGGCTTCTGAGTCCTCCATGAACTCATTCTCACATCTCATTAAATGAGATATCAAGTCCAACTCTCTACGAAGTGTCAATCATGGGAAGAAAGAAGTCGATGAAGGAGCGGGAAATGAGCGGAACGCTGGCCGAAAAGGTTTGGGCTGATCACGTCGTAGTGCACGGTGAAAATGGTGCGCCCGATCTTCTCTACATCGACCTGCACCTAGTCCACGAAGTGACCAGCCCGCAGGCATTCGATGGTCTGCGCATGGCTGGACGCCAGGTCCGCCGCCCTGACCTCACGATTGCAACCGAGGACCACAACACGCCTACGGTTAATATCGACCTGCCAATCGCTGATATCACCAGTCGCACGCAGATCGACACCCTGCGAAAAAATGCCAAGGAATTCGGTATCCGTCTGCATTCGCTGGGCGATGCCGACCAAGGAATCGTTCACGTCGTTGGCCCTCAATTGGGACTCACCCAACCCGGTATGACCATTGTGTGCGGTGACTCGCATACATCAACTCACGGAGCGTTCGGTGCACTGGCAATGGGGATTGGTACCAGCCAGGTCGAACATGTTCTGGCGACTCAAACACTGCCGATGGCTCCATTTAAGACCATGGCTATTACCGTTAATGGTTCCCTGCCAAAGGGCGCTACAGCGAAGGACATTATCCTTGCCGTGATTGCGAAGATCGGAACCGGTGGGGGACAGGGATACGTCCTTGAGTACCGAGGCCAGGCAATTCGCGAGCTCTCGATGGAAGGTCGCATGACGATCTGCAATATGTCTATCGAAGCGGGCGCGCGAGCGGGAATGGTTGCCCCCGATGAAACGACCTTCGAATACCTGAAGGGACGTCCGCACGCACCCGAAGGCGAAGAATGGGATCGTGCCCTGGAGTACTGGAAGACCTTGCATTCAGATGAGGATGCGGTCTTTGACGCCGAGGTCGTATTGAATGCTGAGGATCTGGAGCCCTTTGTCACCTGGGGGACAAACCCAGGACAGGGCGTCCCGCTCTCGGGCAGCGTTCCCAACCCTGAAGACTTTGAAGACGAAATCAAGCGAGCCGCAGCACAGAAGGCTCTGGACTACATGGGGCTCGAGGCCGGCACCCCCATGCGCGATATCAAGATCGACACAGTTTTCTTGGGATCGTGCACCAATGGGCGCATTGAAGACCTGCGTGCGGCTGCAAAGGTCATTGAAGGCCACACCAAGGCTCCGGGGCTCAGGATGCTAGTAGTCCCCGGCTCTGCTCGTGTGCGTCTGCAAGCCGAAGCTGAAGGTCTGGACAAGATCTTCACTGACTTCGGTGCTGAATGGCGAAATGCCGGCTGCTCGATGTGCCTGGGAATGAACCCCGACCAGCTTGCTCCTCAGGAACGTTCGGCCTCGACGTCAAACCGAAACTTTGAGGGCCGCCAAGGAAAGCTTTCGCGGACCCACCTGGTCTCTCCTCTGGTCGCGGCAGCCACCGCTATTCGCGGCACGCTGTCCTCTCCGGCCGACCTGGACGACTAAGAATTCGCTGATACACATTCGAAGGAAAACTCATGGAAAAGTTCATTTCGCACACGGGTATTGGCGTTCCGCTGCGCCGTTCAAATGTTGACACCGACCAGATCATCCCCGCGGTTTTCTTGAAGCGCGTGACCAAGACGGGATTTGATGACGCTCTGTTCTACGCGTGGCGTCGTGACCCGGAGTTCATCTTGAACCGTGAACCCTACAACCAGGGCAGCGTTCTGGTTGCTGGACCTGATTTTGGCACGGGATCCTCGCGTGAACACGCGGTCTGGGCACTGCGTGACTATGGCTTCAAGGTCGTTCTGGCACCAAAGTTTGCTGATATTTTCCGAGGAAATGCAGGCAAACAGGGTTTGGTGACAGGAATTATCAGCGAAGCAGACTGTGAAAAGCTCTGGGATCTGCTCGATGCGAATCCCGGCGCCGAAATCACCGTTTCGCTTGAGGACAAGACCGCGACCCTGGGTGACTTCACCTGCACTTTCGATATTGATGACTATGTGCGCTGGACGCTCATGGAAGGTCTGGACGACATTGCTCTGACCCTTCGTCACGAGGCCGAGATCACCGCTTACGAAGAGCGTCGTCCCTCCTTTAAACCGAAGACTCTGCCGGCCAAGACTTTGCCTTCGAAGCCGGTCGTTTCCGCGCGTCCCGCCGAAGGTGAGTAATTCGCCACGCGCTCAAGATGCGTTAAGCGCACGCAGATGAGGGCGTGCTGCTCTAAAGTGGTCACAGAAGTCGACAGCTAGGAGAGCATCACTATGTCCTCGAAACTTCGAGTTGAAGGTGGCCACCCCCTTGAGGGGACCATTACCGTCCGTGGGGCGAAGAACTTTGTCCCCAAAGCAATGGTTGCGTCGCTGCTCGCAGATACTCCCTCCGAGCTGTACAACGTCCCCTTGATTCGTGACGTTGATGTCGTCTCCGACCTTCTCTCCCTTCACGGTGTCAAGGTCGATTACGATCAAGAGCGCGGTTCGCTGCGAATGGATCCTTCGCAGGTACGTGTCGCCTCACGTTCGGATATCGACACCCTTGCCGGGGCCTCGCGCATCCCGATCTTGTTCTGTGGCCCGCTTCTTCATCAGCTGGGCGAGGCCTTCATTCCTGAGCTGGGTGGCTGCGCAATTGGCGGCCGTCCCATCGACTTCCACCTGGAAACTCTGCGTAAGTTCGGCGCAATCGTTGATAAGCAGCCTGAAGGCGTCCATATCAAGCGCCCCACATCCGGTCTTCACGGCGCGATTATCGAGCTGCCCTTCCCATCCGTTGGCGCAACCGAGCAGACTCTTCTGACCGCGGTTCGCAATGACGGAATTACTACGCTGAAGGGCGCTGCCATCGAGCCCGAAATCATGGACCTCATCAATGTTTTGCAGAAGATGGGCGCCATTATTTCTGTCGATACTGACCGCACCATCCGTATCGAGGGTGTGGAATCCCTGAGCGGATACCGCCACACCGCTCTGCCTGATCGTATCGAGGCCGCCTCGTGGGGTGCCGCAGCTCTTGCGACTGGTGGCGATATTTACGTACGCGGCGCGCATCAGCCAGATATGACGACCTTCCTCAATACTTTCCGAAAGGTCGGTGGCGCGTTTGATATCGATTCAGAAGGTATTCGTTTCTACCACCCCGGTGGCGAACTCCATTCCATCGCTTTGGAAACCGCGGTTCACCCCGGCTTCATGACCGACTGGCAGCAACCGCTGGTTGTCGCCCTCACTCAAGCAGAAGGACTATCGATCGTCCACGAGACGGTGTACGAAAACCGTTTTGGTTTTACTTCTGC
>CALIZH010000237.1 GCA_938028585.1 uncultured Actinomyces sp.
GTCGAAGCAGGCAACGTCCGTCGCAATGCACTACTTCTTCGCCCGGGACAATCTCACTGGATGTCCTTGACTATCAAGGTGGAAGAACTCGCATAGGCGGATCCTCACTGATGCAAGCCGCGAGCATCCTCAAGTAGACGAAATTCTCTCTCGATTGCCGTGGTTCCTACAGCCCGAAACGCTGTGCGAGCCACGGCAATCCGTCTTCGAAGGCCGCGCTCCACACCTTCCAGGAGTGCCCACCCGGATAGGTTCGCGTCTCAATGCTCATCCCCGATTTCTCCGCGGCGTGATCGACCTCGATGAGACCTTCTTTAAAGGCGGTATCAGACTCTCCCCACGAGATGATGCCCGCGCTTTCCTCATAGCGATTGTGACTCATCAGATGCACGGGATCATTCGCTTCATAGAGCTCTCGAGAGCCATCAAATCCATCCGAAATCGTTCGCTCTTCATTACCGAGTTGCGGATGCGCTTCGCCTGACATGTCAAGGAAGCTGCGATACAAATCGGGAGCGCGGGTCACCACTTGGAGCGCGCAGGTCCCTCCCGATGAAAGACCAGCAACGGCCCACTGTCCCGGATCAGAAGAGACGGGAAGATTAGCATGCAGCCAGCCCGGGACATCCTTTTGCACATAGGTCGCAACTTTCCCGTGCGAGGTATCGGAGCACAGAGGATTTGCTGTTTGACTGCCGTAGACATCAACAACAGCAATAATTGGGGCCCGCCCATCATGCTGCGCTGCGAATTGATCCATCGTCTGGGGAAGTTTCCCCAAAACAAGCCAATCTTGAGGCGTACCGGGCTGGCCAGACATCAGCACAATGACCGGGAGCTGCGCACTGGGATCTTTGAAATATGACGGTGGAAGATAAACAATGGCTTGCCGAGGGGTAAAGGAGGCATCCGAGGCGGGAATGTTGACACGGACAAAGGCCCCCTCCGCGCTGCGCGCCAGAGTGGCAGCATCATCAGGGTTTTTTAGTTCATCCCAAGAAATTGTCTGTACTCCCCCACCAACGACTTCCGCCATGGTGGGATAGGCCTCGAAATGATAGTTAATTCCCAGGGCAGCTCCAATGGCCATGAGCATCCACGCGCACGCCCCGGCCAGAAAGCGACGAATCCAGTGACGACGGGAGAATAGCGCGACGACAATCATCACCGCAGCAATAAGGGCTGGCGCCGCCCACAGCCATGTCACGCGTCCCAATCCCTCGGCAACCGGATGCCAGACCCTTTCGACAAGGTGATGGACAGCAACAAGAACGATGCCACCGCCAAAAGCGCTCAGAAAGCGCGCCTTGAGGGAAAGCGGCTTCATGACAAAAAACCACACCCAAGCAACGGCGGCAAGGATCAAGACTGCAGCGATCGGCAAAACCCATACACGCAGAAGTGGAAATAGTTTGAGGAAACTAATCACGTGACACCAACTTTGCTGCGACCCCCACAGCACTGACTGCACTCATGTTCGGCAAATAAGCATGAGCAATTGCCAGACCAACTGCAGGCGCATTCGCGATGTCGGGAATTGCAAGATAGAGGGGGACGAAACGAACCTGGAATTTCTTCTTGTAGGCCAGCAAGGAGCGGAAACCATAGACGGGTTCCATCACGCTCCCCATCACATCAAGAACGGGGGCAAAAGCAAAGCGTGAATCCGCCAGTTCTGCACTTTCCTCGCATTGGCCCGATTCTGCTAAAGGTGCACCGGACAAGGAAATGAACTGAAGTCCCTCATCTTGCGCAAGAAGAGCAGCTTGGCCAATAAGAAAGTCAATCGCCAGACGGAAACCTGAGTCATCTCGACGCATCACATCTAGGGTCAGGCCGATCACTTCGCCACCTGAGTGAACGGGCATCCATGAGGTCACCGCATGGATACGCTCGTCCTCATCAAGAGCCAATAGAAGGCGCGTATCCGAGTCATTAATTTCGCGCAGACCGCCCAGGGTAAAGCCCATCTCAGGAAGAGCTTTCTCATCGGCCCACGCCTGGCAGATCGCATCAACCTGTTGCTTCAGCCCAGCGGGCAGACTTGGATAGGAGGCCCATTCGGCTCGGATCCCCTCACGCTTTGCATGATTGAAAGCGGTGCGTACATCCTGGAACTTCTTACCCTTGAAGGCAAGATCACCCAGATCAATAATTGCTTCCTCAGCAACCTTGACGGTGGACCAGCCTAAACGATGCGCTTCTCGCGCCCACTCTTCGTGAACCGAATAGAGCGCCGGGGTCAGCGCTGCATCGCTTGCAAAGCGAGCAAACTGAGAAATCACTGCTGGAATATCGTCATCAGCTGCGGCACATTGTGTCAGTGTCAGCGCCACGCCAGATTCTTGACGGTAGGACACTGCCGCGCGTTGATCAGGACTAATCCACGTGGAGTTTCCCGGCCATGCGAGCATCCACCCCAAAGAGCCTGCGCCATGCTGGCGAAGAAGAGCGATTAACTCATCATGAGCATCATGTTGAAGTTCTACCGGTGCAAGGAAAACTTTAAGAAGGCAAACAGCGACGACAATCCACACCAGCGCAGGAATCCATACTGTCGAAATCGAAGCAAGGAAGGTCGTTGCATAGACCGGAGTATCAATCAGCCACTGTGCACCAGCGGGAGCGTATGAGACAACGTAGGCTTCAAAAAGGCTCAGCAAATCCGCTTCGGGAACAAACTGGTCGGGAATTAAAACCCCAATGACAAGCGCAATGAGCGTGCCAAATGCAGCGCAGACAGCAATGACACATGCACTGCGCACCCAGTAGCGTCGTGCAATGCGTACCTGGAACGCAGAGGAATTCCACGCAGTCAGCAGAAGCGTTACTAGTGGGAAAGCAACGCTGATGAGAAGCTTACTCATGGGAATGGGGGCGATAAATAACTCATCGTCGTCGAGGCCCTGTGCTTCATTCACCGAAAGCGCGAAAACCATGATCTGTGCGACGCCAATAATCGCGAGCACGCTCTGAAGAACCAGCGTGCCCACCCAAGCTCCACGACGGCCTCGGAAAAGACCAAAAGCCAAAACCAACTGAACCACGAAAGGAATCGAGGCCAAGATTAATGGCGCATAAAGCATCAAAGAATTGCCGTACATCTCTTTGACACAGCTCATGGGAGCGCTGCTTTGCTGGCACAGCGCCCACATATACTGCTGGATGGCAAGCTCGGGAGAAAAAGCAGCGCGATCAAAAGCTAGGAAACCATGGCTGCTGAAATTCCAGATCGAGCTCACCGCGCCCAAGGTAGCGGCAGTGATCACCAAGGGGATCACTCGACGGACCGGATCTCCAATACCCAGCATCGAACGTCCTCGGTTCGACCAGCCAATCGTGAAACCACCGATGATCCACCCGCATAGGAAAGCGATCAGACGTGCCAGCGCACCCGCAGTTGAGGAAAATGCCAAGAGAGCACCCAAGACGACAAGGGCGCCGATTCGAGTACGCCACGCCCATAGGCGATCCATCTTTGCGCTTGCAGTTCCAAGCAACGCAGTGAGGATCAGGCTCGCTCCTGTCAACGGACCACTGACCAGCGGGTATAGACCACTTTGAGAGATTCCCTTTACTACAGCAACGAAGGCCCACATCCCCGCTAAAGACATAGGAAGGGCGATGACCGCAGAAAGAAGCCAAATTCGCGACCCAAGGAAACGTTCAAGAAGGCCGCCGATGATCGCCATCATGAGAGCGGCATTGATCATCATGCCAATCGAAGGACTCCACACAACCGTCGTCACAATGGTGAGAGGCCGAATTGCACCGCCCTGCGCCGCAAGAGATTGATTCCAGTGACCGTGGCTAAAGTGGGCACTAATCCCGACAATCATGATGATCAGCGTCAGGATGATCGAGCATGGCGCTGTCCAAAACCAGTTGAGGAGAACCGGGAAGCTTCGCCTCCAGACACGCGAAAAAGCAGATGCCGGACGCGTCTGAAGAGCCTCGTCAGCCTTGGGTTCGCTTTCAGCGCTCATGAAACTCCTTCTGGCAGACAAACTTCAACTCTCTTTTTTGATCTTAGATCTTGCTGCCCTCAACTCAACTCGAAGAAGGCCATTATCAGGGTGCAATCAGGGACAATTTCAGGGGGATCACTCACATAGAGAGGTCCAACTCCGTCAATCCCACGTACACTAACTGCGGCAGAACAAGGAAAGGACGCACATGGGATTGCGTAAAGCACTGGCTCACACGGTCATGCATCTATCAAGATGGACTTTCGCACCTGAGTTCCCTCTTCCCGATCGCTGTTTGGTCATCGGTGCGCCTCACACGTCAAATTGGGATGGCTTCTACATGGTGATGGCGATGTGGGCCGTCGAGCGTCCAGTGTCTTTCCTGGTCAAGAAGAATCTCACCGATGTCCCTGTTATTGGAAGTTTCGTGAAGGCGATTGGCGGAATTCCCGTTGACCGTGAACATCCGGGGCACCTTGTTGACCGCATCATTTCCCTTGCTGAATCCCAGGACCATTTCGTTCTGGTCATTACCCCGAAGGGAACCCGTTCCGTTCGTCCCTATTGGAAATCTGGTTTCTACCGAATTGCAATGGAAGCTGATCTTCCGATTGTTCCCGGTTTCATCGATGGCGCGAGGCGTCGCTACGGGTGGGGTGAGCCAATGCGACTTACCGGCAATCGCCGTAATGACATGGATAAAATCCGCGATTTCTATAGTGGGCTGGTGGGGATTCGCCCAGAAAACACGAGCGTCCCCAGGCTGCGCCACGAAGACCCTGAAGACTAAAACTCCCCGAATTTTTGCACTTAAGTTAGTGCTTTAGCCGCGGTGAAGCCGACACAGGGTCATGACCAGTTTCTCAACTGCGCCCTGCGGGTCCTTCGACGCGCCTTTTGTATCTTCGTCAGCTTGCGCAATTGCAGTGATTGCCGAGGCCAAAGCGGGGTCGGGCCATGCGCGAAGTTCGCGTCGGGCTCGTTCCGCCTGCCAGGGTGACATCCCCAGGTTCTTTCTTCCCGAAGAAGCAGAAACTTTAGCCATTGCCCGAAATTTCGTTGCAATTGCGGCAACGAGCTGCGCCGGCGCACTTCCGGTCGCGTAGGCATGGCGAACCAAAGTCAGAGCCCGTGCCGCGCGTCCATCGATAATCGCATCCGCGACTTCAAAACTTGTTGCTTCAACACGTCCGGAGTAGTACTTCCGCACGGCATCAAGCGTAATTTTCCCTTCAACATCGCTGAGGAGCTGTGCCACAGCAGCCGCGAGCGCACTCAGATCATTACCTAGGGCATCCACTAAAGCCTGAGCTGCCTCAGTTTCTATGCTGCGATGAGCTTGTCGTACGTCAGAGCGGACAAAGTCGAGCTTGTCACGATCATTCTTCAAAGGTTCTGCAGGAATCACGGGGAATCCGGCCTTGGCAATCGCGTCGAGCAGCTTCTTCCCGCGAGCGTTGCCGCCCGGATGACGCATGAAAATCCACACATCGTCCGCAGGGGCGGATACATATGCCTGAAGGTCAGCCGCTAAGGCGTCTGTCATATTCTCCAGGTCGGAAATGATGATCATTCGGCTTTCGCCAAAAAGCGAAGGCGAAGTCAAAACATCGAGTTGTCCCGCTTGATAGGTGCCAGCTGATAGATCTGTTCGTTCAAGGGCAGGATCAACCTCGTGCGCCTGACGACGTAACTCGCTTAATGCCCGATCTGCCAGTAAGCTTTCGCTTCCTTTGATGAGGACGAGGGGGGCAAGTGTTGGAGATACCGGTGCCGCTTGTGTTTTGGCTGCCATAGCTCTCCTTTGTTAATCGTCACCATCTTTTCTGAAGCAATGCCCTCTAAGTGTGGCATGTTCTCTTTGCCTCTACGAGGAGAAGCGCCGAATTTTTACCCTCACTACCCAGACGAGAAGGAAAAGGATCACCGCAGTAATAAGGCCAGACCACTCTCCCACCGCGATCCGCGCACCTGGAAGTGCAGACAATCTGGAGGCAACCATTGATATCCACCCTGTTCCCCACGATGTCAACCAGGCGCATACATAGCCAAGAGCGGGCCATATTTGAGCTGCAAGAGCCGAGATAAAACACCCTACAGTCACTGGTGTCACCAATGGTGCGATCAGTAGCTGAGCGGGTATTGCCCATGGACTGACCCATGAGTTCATCGACAGCATGATCGGAAGCGTGGCTAGCTGGGCTCCCAGTGGGACGCTGATGAGTTTGCCGCTCCAGCCAATCAGAGACTGGACCCGTTGCGGAATCGAACCCACTTGGGATACCCCGGTCTCAATCCAACGTGCAGGAACGCTTACTCCCCAGGTTGCAAGCACTGAGAGTGTAAAGCCCAAGGCATAGGCATCGTAGGGCGATATCAGGCAGGCAAGGATAATGACCGTGCTCAAGGATGAGTAAATTCCTCCTTCTCTATTACTCCACATTCCGACAAACCCAATAGCGCTCACCGCAAAAGAACGCAGTACCGACGAGGCGGGGCCAACAAGCCCAACGAAAATCAATAGAACCGAAACTTGGGTAATGATCGCTATGCGACGTTTCTTTGTTGCAAGAAGACCAACTGTCATCATCAAAATCGACATATGAGTACCTGACACTGCTGTGAGGTGCGCAAATGACACGGTCTTCATATCATCACGCATTTGGGAGCTGGCTTGATGGTCATCTCCCAGTGACATTCCTGGTATCAGCGCACGTGCGTGCTCTGGCAATGTCACAACGATCTTCTCTAGGTTCCTCCTGACACCTTGAGAAATACGCGTCCAGCGATCGTTTGGAGGAAGACGATCCCACGATTTGACTCGAAGTGCGCCGACGTTTGGAATGGCGTGAGCCCAATTAAGATCGCAGGTCCCATTAGCAAGAACTCGATCTCCGCGTCGAAGTGTTCTGAAAGATTCGCGCGTGGATACAAGGAGAAAACCCAGGTGTTCTTTGCTACCAAGAAAACGGGCACGAGCGTAGTAGCTCGGTTGATTTCTCTTGTTTGTTGTATTCCTTCCTTCACGTACTTCACCAAGCAGAACAAAGGAAGCATCGCGCAGGTCTTTTCCTTGTGCGCACAACTGATTCGCTTCGTTTTCCCAGCTTGTTGCGCGACTTGACGAGATCACAATGCACGTACAGCACAGGCATATCGTGACAATGAGAAGAGGAGCGCATCCTCTGACCCGTTCTTTTCCTAACCCCTGAAATCCTCGTGGGAGTAGGAGCATAGGGAAGAGGAAAGCAATGCATATTCCGGCGCATAGAGGAAACGGAGCCCTGTTCAGTGCACCCCAGGTACATAACCAAGATGAAATCGCTAAGGGCACTAAGCGGATATCAATCGATGAGGCCCTCACGAGCAGGCACCAATTCGGATTTTCTCCAGTATCGAAGCTCCAATTCCTGGAACTGCAGCTAAATCGTCCACACGCGTGATCGGGTGCGACTTCCTATAGGTGACGATACGCGCGGCCAGCGCCGGTCCAACTCCATCGAGTCCTTGTAGTGTTTGAACATCCGCTTGAGTGACGTCAATGCAGGCGGAAGCTTGACCGGATGGAGCTTCATCCTGTGCCTTTGCAGAGTTCAGAGAAGGAACCCTGATCTGTTCACCATCAACAACCAACCTAGCAAGGTTAACGCTGTCACGGTCTGCGTCTTCGGTAAAGCCTCCAGCTTGGTCGACAGCCTCCGAAACTCGAGAACCATGTTTGACACGGACAACGCCAGGAACGCGCACTTCTCCTGTCATATGAACCATCACTTGGCCGCTACTTGCGCTTCCCTCCTCGCCGGACTGCTGAATTCCTGGGCTCGAGGAAGAGATAGATCCGGTGCTATTGGCATGTGCACTCGGAGATTCGGCATCAGAAGCCGAAAGATCGTCTTCTTCTAAGCGACTATTCCAGTTATTGACAGCACCTGCTATTAGGGCGAGAAGCAGGCAGATCGCAATAAATACTCGAGCGGTACGCCATCGCCAGCTCCAGCGTAGGCCTCGCCCCTGGTTATCTTCATCGCCCTGAGGATCGTCTCCTTCGGCGTTCCTTTCTGCATCCTGATCGGCCTGGACAGACTGAGAGGCAAATACCAAGCGTTCCAAGTGTCTTCTACGGCTCAGATGAGATTGCACGTGTGAATCCATGCCTTCAGTGTGTACATCTCTCAACTCCAGTTCAGGGTCCGTGAGCACTTCTGTGGATGAATCCTTGATTCACATATTTTGTGGATAGCTTTGCGTTACAAAGAATGACCCCTTGTTGCCATCAACACGTAAAGTGTGTTTAAAATAACGCCAAGATCTACACCTTCTCACTCAAGGACTGTCATGCGTATCGGCTTCATCGGAACAGGTGCAATGGCCTCAGCTATTGCACGCGGTGCCGTGGCCGCTGGCTTCAGCGGCTCGGATCTGATGTTCGCTGATCGACACCACCAGGCCGCCGAGGACTTGGCAGATGAGCTGGGAGGCGCTGCGCTCGCATCGAACCGCCAGGTCGCCGCACAGAGCGACCTCTTGGTCCTTGCAGTGAAGCCGAATGTCCAGTCGGAGGTCATTCGTGAGATCCGCGAGAGTGTTCTTTTTGCCAAGGGACTCTGCGTCATTTCTATTGCTGCAGGTCGCACAACAGATCAGATCATTTCAGATTTTGGCGCAGCCATCCCTCTGGTCCGCGTCATGCCCAATGTGAATGCGCAGATCGGCCAGTCAATGAGCGCCCTCTGCCCGGTAGGGACAACGGAAGAACAGCTCGCCGCCGCGCGTAAACTTCTGGATTCGGTTGGCCAAACGATCGTGTTGGATGAGAAGTACTTCCCTGTTTTTACAGCGATCGCTTCCTCCTCCCCGGCATGGATCTTCCGCATGATCGATGCGATGGCCGAGGCCGGCGTCAACCACGGCCTCACCAAGGCTGATTCGACGCGCATCGTCGCCCAAGCCTTTGCAGGAAGCGCACAATTGCTGCTTGACGGCCTCGACAATGGGCAAGTACCCGCAAACCTTATTGATCGGGTTTCTTCTCCGGGCGGCACCACTATTGCTGGTCTCCTCGCCGCTCAAGAAGCAGGTCTTTCCTCCGCGATCGTCGCAGCGGTCGACGCTGCTGTTGAGCGCGACCATCATCTTGGCTGACGTCGTCACGAGACGCCGTCAGGATAATCTCCCGCGCTCGCGAAGATTTGCCGCAGCCTTCACTTAAGCTCGCGCATCCCGTTTTTAACTTCGCACCCGACTGAAGCTATTGCTCCTTATCCACATCAGTTTTTCACACATAATTTCTTGGAATAGTCATGCTTTTGTTGAATGCAGTCGTCCTCTCGGTGATCGTCATGCTGGCTCTGAGCCTTGCCCGAGTACACGTCGTAATCTCTCTTTTTGTCGCCTCGATCGTCGCCGGCCTTGTCGCCGGAATGGGAATCTCTGGCACGATGGTCGCTTTCCAAACCGGCCTCGCCGGAGGCGCAAAGATCGCACTTTCCTACGCATTGCTTGGTGCCTTCGCCATGGCGGTCGCCCACTCAGGTCTCCCGGCTTTGCTTGCGCGCACAATTGTGAACCGCATGCGCAACACGGATGCAGCGAGCTCCGTACGCGTTGCTCGCGGCGTTAAATGGGGAATCGTCGGCGGCGTGCTCGTCATGGGCGTGATGAGCCAGAACCTGATCCCCATTCACATCGCCTTCATTCCGCTCCTTATTCCGCCGCTCATTGGCGTCATGAACGAGCTGAAGATGGACCGCCGCCTGATTGCCTGTGCGATTACTTTCGGTATCGTCACCGCCTACATGTTCTTCCCCATCGGCTTCGGGCGTATCTTCTTGTACGACATTCTCTACAAGAACATCAACGCCGCCGACATGGATGTCTCCTCTGTCAACCCCATGGCAGCAATGGCAATTCCCGCGGCTTCAATGGCAATCGGCTGCGCGATCGCGCTTCTCTTCTCCTACCGCAAGCCCCGCACTTATGAACAGCGCGACTCCTCCTTCGCGTCTTCTGAGGAGAAACCGATTGATATGAAGAAGGTCTGGGCCGCGGTGGCTGCCCTTGTCGTGTGCTTTGTCATTCAGACCGTTCTCACTCGAATGGATTCTGAGGCCGATCCGCTTCTCGTTGGTTCCTTGGTGGGTCTTTGCATGATGCTCTTCATGCGAGTCGTCCCCTGGCAGCAGGCTGACGATGTCTTCAGCGGCGGCATGAAGATGATG
>CALIZH010000238.1 GCA_938028585.1 uncultured Actinomyces sp.
GGCATGGATGTCGCCCGTATTAACCGTTCCCACGGCACTGCTGAAGAGCATGAGGAAGTCGTCGAGCGTGTTCGTCGAGCTGCACAGAACTCAGGCCGAGGCGTCGCCGTTCTCGTAGACCTTCAAGGACCCAAGATTCGTCTTGAAACCTTTGAAGAGGGACCACAGTATCTCGAAATCGGTGACACTTTCACCATCACTACCCGTGATGTTCCAGGAACCAAAGAACTTGTTGGGACGACATTTAAGGGACTGCCCGGTGACTGTGCTCCCGGTGATCGTCTGCTGATTGACGACGGTAACGTTGCAGTCCGCGTTGTCGAGGTGACTGATACCGATGTCGTTACTCGCGTGGAGGTTCCCGGTTATGTTTCTGACCACAAGGGTCTGAATCTTCCGGGTGTTGCCGTTTCGGTTCCCGCGATGAGTGCGAAGGATCAAGAAGACCTGCGTTGGGGTATCAAGATTGACGCGGATTTCATTGCTTTGTCTTTCGTTCGGTCTGCGTCCGATATCGATTCCGTTCATGCAATTATGGATGAATGCGGGAAGCGCCTTCCGGTCATCGCTAAGATCGAGAAGCCTCAGGCTGTAGAAGCTCTTTCTGAGATCGTTGATGCTTTCGATGGAATTATGGTTGCCCGCGGCGACCTCGGTGTTGAGATGCCGCTTGAGGATGTTCCGCTTGTTCAGAAGCGTGCAATTGAGCTTGCACGCCGTGCGGCTAAGCCTGTGATCGTCGCTACGCAGGTGATGGACTCGATGATCAAGAATCCTCGACCGACTCGTGCAGAAGCCTCCGACTGCGCAAACGCGATTCTTGACGGTGCCGACGCGGTTATGCTCTCTGGTGAAACTTCTGTTGGCGCGTATCCGATCGAAGCAGTACGAACCATGGCTCGTATTATTGAGGCAACAGAGGAAAATGGCGGAGAGCGCATTGCTCCGATGACGCCCATCGAGCTTGATCGTGCGTCGGCAATCTGCGGTGCTGCTGCGATCATTGCTGAGAAGCTGGATGTGCGTTATCTTGTGACCTTCACTCAGTCGGGAACATCCGCTCGTTTGCTTTCTCGCCTGCGCACACCTATCCCCATGCTTGCCTTTACTCCTTTGGAATCCACCCGACGGCAGCTGGCTTTGTCTTGGGGTATCCATGCTTACCGCGTCCCAGAGGTGACCCACACCGACGATATGGTCTGGCAGGTTGATCAGGTTGCCCAATCCGCACGTCTTGCAGAGGTCGGCGATGAAATGGTGATCGTTGCCGGCATGCCGCCGGGGACTCCCGGTTCCTCCAATCTCCTGCGCGTCCATCGCTTGGGAGATGAGGTCGACTACGCTATCGGTGGATCGCGTAGCGAAGCTTAGTATCTGTAGATCAGAGGGTGGGCAGGCCGGGAGGTCTACCCACCCTCGT
>CALIZH010000240.1 GCA_938028585.1 uncultured Actinomyces sp.
CTCCGGAATCCTTCAGGTTCAGCGCATGCGCGTGACCCTGCGAACCGTAACCAATGATGGCTACCTTCTTGGACTGGATCAGCGACAGGTCTGCGCCGTCATCGTAGATGATCTCTGCCATTGTTAATTCTCCTTTAGTTGATCCGTAATCGAGTGGTCACCGCGGCCGATCGCCACGGCGCCCGATTGAACGAGTTCGGTGACGCCGTAGGGCTCAAGTGCCCGCAACAGCGCCTCCAGCTTGGGTAGTGAACCGATCGATTCAATAACGACCGCTTCGGGATGGACATCAACGACGTGTGCGCGGAACAAATCCACGATCTGCAGCACCGAGGTCCGGCACGTTTCATCAGCACGTACCTTCATGAGCAGCATGCGACGCTCGACGGCCTCGTCGGGGTTAAGCTCAACGATCTTCAGAACATTGATCAGCTTGCCCAGTTGGCGCTTGACTTGCTCAATGGGGGCGGTGTCCGCATCAACAATGATGGTCATGCGGGAAATATCGGGGTGCTCGGTCTCCCCCACCGTCAATGACTTGATGTTGAAGGCTCGGCGAGCAAACAAACCGGAGACGCGGGTCAGCACGCCGGGCTTGTTTTCCACCAGAACAGAAAGCGTATGCCTCATCAGTCTTCCACCTCCCAGTCGGGGGCGATATCTCGCGCGTAACGGATATCGTCATTGGGGACGCCGGCTGCAACCATCGGCCACACCATAGCATCTTTAGAAACCCTAAAGTCCAACAAAACTGGACGATCGTTAATTGACATGGCCCATTCAATGGCCTCTTCAATCTCTTCAGCATTGCGCACGGTCCGCGCGGCCATTCCATAGGCCTGAGCAAGCATCTCGAAGTTCGGGATCTGCTCACCATCTTGCGGGTTCAGGATCGTGTTCGAGTAGCGCTCACCGTAGAACAGCGTCTGCCACTGGCGGACCATTCCCAACACAGAGTTGTTGATCAGGGCGACCTTCACAGGAATTCCGTTCACAGTGCAGGTTGCTAATTCCTGGTTGGTCATTTGGAAGGAACCATCACCATCAATCGCCCAGACGACCGATTCGGGGGCACCCACCTGTGCGCCCATCGCTGCGGGGATGCAGTATCCCATGGTTCCCAGACCGCACGACGAAATGAAGTGGGAAGGCTTTTCCAACTGAAGGAACTGAGCGGCCCACATCTGGTGCTGGCCCACACCGGTCACGTAGATCGCATCGGGACCGGCAATCTCAGAAAGCTTCGAGATCACCTCTTGGGGAGCCATGAAACCGTCGCTCGGCTCGCTCCACCCCAGCGGGTACTTCTCACGCAGGCGGTTAAGGTAGCGCCACCATCCCGAAAGGTCGGGGCGCCCCAGGCGCTCATAGGCCTCGGGAAGAGCAGCATTCAGGGCAGCCAAGGCGGGCTTCAAATCCGCAACCACGGCGACGTCTGCGTAGCGGTTCTTCGACATCTCAGCCAGATCGATATCGACGTGCACGATGCGTGCGCGAGGCGCGAAGGAGTCCAGCTGGCCGGTCACGCGGTCATCGAAGCGCGCACCCAGAGCCACAATCAAGTCCGCGCGCTGCAGTGCACCAACCGCGGGAACGGTACCGTGCATTCCCGGCATCTTGAGGTTGTGCGGGTCGGAGTCAGGGAAGGCTCCAAGCGCGGGAAGCGTTGTCACGACGGCCGCGTCGGACAGTTCCACCAGCGTGCGCAATTCTTCTTCCGCGCGGGCACGAACGAGGCCACCACCGACGTAGAGCACGGGAGCCTGGGCTCGCGCAATTTCCTCGGCAGCGCGAGCAATTTGACGCGGAACGGGCTCGAATGCGGGCTCGTAGCCGGGAAGCTGCAGCTCAACCGGCCAGCGGTATTCAAATTCTTCAACCTGAGCCGAACGGGTAATGTCCACGAGGACCGGACCGGGACGACCGGTCGAAGCGATGTGGAAGGCTTCAGCCAGACGCTGAGGGATCTCAGCCGCGCGAGTGACCAGGAAAGAATGCTTTGCCAAGGGCATCGATGCCCCAACGATGTCAGCTTCCTGGAATGCGTCAGTTCCGATCAGCGACGCGCCGACCTGGCCGGAGATCACAACGATCGGGACCGAATCGATATTCGCGTCTGCGATTGCGGTCAAGGTATTCGTCGCGCCCGGACCCGAGGTCACGATCGCAACACCGACCTTTCCGCTTGCCAGTGCATAACCCTGCGCGGCGTGTCCCGCGCCCTGCTCGTGGCGAACCAAGATGTGGTGCAGTGACGAGCTCATCAGGGGGTCATAGGTGGGAAGAATTGCTCCACCGGGCATACCGAAAACGTCGGTGACCCCCAGGGCTTCAAGGGTATTCACAATGGCCTGTGCGCCGGTCATGACCTGGCGTTGTTCTTCAGTCATCATCAGCCTTCCAGTCGGTTCTACGCTTCCGCTTCAAGGAGCACGGTTTGCGCCGCAATTCCTTGCGCGAATCATGGGGTGTTGGCATGAAAAAATCCCCTTCACAGGTGCGGGCGCGTTCTCCTCTATTCCCGAGGCCGAAAAACGCGTAGCGCAAGTGCGCGGGGATTGTGGCGTGCGTTCCATCCGACAATTCACACGGCAGGAATCGCACGCCTGGGTACGATGACCGAGACGAGAATTCCTGAAATGCGAAGCTTCATCACGTCTCTAACCGTACGGGCTTGAGTCACCATCGGCCTTTTGATCTCACAGTGCAAGATAACTGGGACCTTGGCCTCAAAATCGAAAATTTGTCAGACGTGAGCTAAGAGCAATTAGCACCATTTCCGCAGAATCTTGCGAATCGCCCATTTTGTCCTTTTCCTAAAGAGTCAGATACTGAAAACGGATAGAAAAAATCCTGATCACCAGACAATGGAGCCCTCACAGTGGAGATCTTATTTACCAAGCTTGCTGATCAGCCCGTCCTATTCTTGTTCCTCCTCATTGGCGTGGGGATGGCTTTTGGCCACATCAAGATCAAGGGCATCGGACTGGGTGCAGCAGCTGTCCTTTTCCTTGCAATCATCCTGTCCGCATGGGCTGAAACCTACGGAATTCACCTACGCGTCACCCGAGAGCTGGGCACACTTGGCCTTGCGCTCTTCGCTTTCGCTATCGGTATGAACTCCGGCGCTTCCTTCTTCCACAACATCAAGAGCGCGGTCGGACCAATTTTGGCCATGGTTGCCCTTTACGGCGTATCCGCAGCCGCCGGCGAAGTTATCGGCCGCATGTGGGGAATGGACCCCGCACTCATCGCGGGCACCTTCGCCGGGTCGGTAACCAACACTCCCGCCTTGGCCGCTGCTGGCGAGGCCTCGGGAAAGCTAGACCTTGCGACGGTCGGTTATTCGATTGCTTACCTCTTCGGCGTCGTCGGAATGCTTATCGCTTCTGCAGCAGCTCTCTCTTACGGCAAGCGCGATAAAGATGCTCCCTCTCCCCTGGCGAACCGCACGATTCGCGTCGAGCGTGGCGACCATCCCTGCATCGGCGATATCCACACAATGATGGGTTCAAAGGTGACCTTCTCACGTCTGCGCCGAGGCGAAACCGGCCCCATCATGCGTCCTTCAATGAATGACACCCTTGACCAGGGCGACTTGGTGACCGTCGTTGGCCCGCGTGAGTTGGTTGCCCGAGTTGCAACTGAACTCGGTCACCCCTCTTCGCACTCCTTGATCGAAGACCGCGCCTACTTGGACTTCCGTCGCGTGACGATTTCTAACCCGAAGCTCGCCGGTCATACCGTTGAAGAACTGGGCCTGGCGGATAAGTACTCCGCAACAATTTCCCGCGTGCGCCGAGGCGACGTCGATATGATCGCCGAACCCGGACTGATCCTTCAGCAGGGCGACCGCGTTCGTGTCGTGGCACCCACCTCAAAGATGCGCGAGATTACGAAGTTCTTTGGTGACTCTGCACGAGGCCTCTCCGACCTGAACCCGATCGCCTTGGGCGTCGGCATGGCACTGGGCATTCTGATTGGCGAAATCCCGATCTTTACCCCAACCGGTGCTTACTTCTCGATTGGTTCGGCTGCCGGAACATTGATCGTCGGCCTGATCTTCGGACGTCTGGGACGTATCGGTCCCTTCGTGACCGCAATGCCGTTCACGGCCGGTCAGGTCTTGGCAGAGTTCGGCCTTCTGGTCTTCCTCGCACAAGCGGGTGCTAACGCAGGTGGACAGATCGAAAAGGCCTTCACCTCTGGAACCTGGCTGCAGATCCTCTTGCTGGGCATCATCATGACCTCGATCATGGCCATTGGCCTGTACGTCGTCATGCGCTGGTTGTTCAAGATGGGGGGAACGAAGCTCTCTGGTCTCCTCGCTGGTGCTCAAACGCAGCCTGCAGTCCTTGCCTTCGCAAACTCTCGAACGAATATGGATCCACGCGTTTCCTTGGGCTACGCGCTGGTCTACCCCGTTGCCATGATCGGCAAGATCCTCGTCGCACAGATCATGGGCGGCTTGTAATCGCTCCCCCACTGTGCTCCCCCACTGTTTTGAGCGCACTCAATCACGCCGCGCTCAAAACAGCCAGCGACGAAACTAAAGTTTGGGCCCCGCACCACCAGGTGCGGGGCCCAAACCCTTGTCTCAGCGAAGACCTCAGTCACGCGGCTTTTCGCGCATTTCCCAGGTCTCGATGATGTCGCCTTCTTGAATGTCCTTGTAACCCAAGGTGATACCACATTCGTAGCCCTCGCGGACCTCGGTGACATCGTCCTTCTCGCGGCGAAGCGATGCGATCTCCAGGTTGTCTGCAACAACCACACCGTCGCGGACCAAGCGAGCCTTGGTTCCACGCTTGATGGTGCCATTGCGGACAATCGAACCTGCGATGTTGCCGAACTTGCCGGAACGGAAGACCTGACGGATCTCCGCGCTGCCCAGTGCGACCTCTTCGTAGATCGGCTTGAGCATGCCCTTCATCGCGGCCTCGACATCGTCGATCGCCGAGTAGATGACGTTGTAGTACTTGATCTCGACGCCCTCGGCATCGGCCAGTTCCTGAACGCGTTCAGCCGGGCGGACATTGAAGCCAATGATGACCGCGTTGTCCACGGTTGCCAGGTTGACGTCGTTCTGGGTGATTGCACCAACGCCGCGGTGGATGATGCGGAGAGCAACCTCTTCGCCGACATCGATGCGCAGCAGCGAGTCTTCCAGGGCTTCAACAGCACCGGAGACGTCACCCTTAATGACCAGGTTGAGGGTATCGACCTCGCCTTCCTTAAGGACCTTATCGAAGTCCTCAAGGGAGACGCGCTTACGGCGCTTGGCCAGCATGGCCTGACGCTCTGCGGCCTCGCGCTTATCAGCGATCTGGCGGGCAGTACGGTCATCGGTGGCAACCAAGAAGGAGTCACCAGCGCGAGGAACCGAAGTCAAGCCCAGCACTGCAACGGGGGTCGAGGGACCGGCCTCGGCGACATCGTTACCGCTGTCGTCGAACATCGCACGAACACGGCCGTGCGAGGAACCGACAACCAGGGAATCGCCGACGCGCAGGGTACCGCGCTGAACCAGCATGGTCGCCACTGCACCGCGGCCCTTATCCAGGTTCGCTTCGATAGCAACACCGCGGGCATCGGTATCGGGGTTCGCTTCAAGGGTCAGCGCTGCATCAGCAGTCAGCAGCACGGCCTCGAGAAGTTCACGGATACCCTTGCGCTGCTTGGCCGAGATGTCGACGAACATAACGTCGCCGCCGTACTCTTCAGCAACCAGGCCGTACTCGGTGAGCTGGGCACGAATCTTATCGGGGTTCGCGCCTTCCTTATCGATCTTGTTGACGGCAACAACGATCGGCACGCCAGCGGCCTGCGCGTGGTTGATTGCTTCAACAGTCTGAGGCATGACACCGTCATCCGCTGCAACCACAAGGATCGCGATATCGGTGACCTGCGCACCACGGGCACGCATAGCGGTGAAGGCCTCGTGACCGGGGGTATCGATGAAGGTGATACGGCGAGGAGTTCCATCCTCGGACTTCACCTGCACCTGGTAGGCACCAATGTGCTGGGTAATGCCACCGTGCTCAGAGTCGACAACGTCGGTGTGACGGATCGCGTCGAGCAGCTTGGTCTTACCGTGGTCGACGTGGCCCATGACCGTGACGACCGGGGGACGCGGCTGCATGTTCTCTGCATCGTCGAGTTCTTCGGCTTCGAGGTCGATGTCGAAGGACTCGAGCAGTTCGCGATCCTCATCTTCAGGCGAAACAA
>CALIZH010000241.1 GCA_938028585.1 uncultured Actinomyces sp.
GACCTGGTCTATCCGAGAGAGGCCGGAAAGTTCCGCGCGATCATTGACGATATCGAAGAACGCCACGCGGCTGGACAGCCGGTTTTGGTTGGTACCGCATCGGTTCAAAAGTCTGAGCTTCTGTCGCGGATGCTCAAAGAACGTAAGATCCCGCACCAGGTTCTGAATGCCAAGCAGCACGCGCGTGAAGCTCAGATTGTTGCAATGGCCGGTCGTAAGGGCGCAGTGACCGTTGCGACGAACATGGCAGGCCGCGGTACCGACATCATGCTCGGTGGAAACTCCGAGTTCCTTGCTCAGGCAAACCTTGCCGCTCGTGGGCTGGACCCGAAGGCTGACGCAGAAGAATACCGTCGCGCATGGCCGGAAGCTCTTGCCGAGGCCGAGGCCGCAGTTGAGGCCGAGCGTGAAGAAGTTCGTGAGCTGGGCGGTTTGTATGTGCTGGGTTCGGAGCGTCATGAGTCCCGCCGTATCGACAATCAGCTTCGAGGCCGTAGCGGTCGTCAAGGCGATCCCGGTGAATCTCGTTTCTACCTGTCGATGGAAGATGACCTCATGCGTCTCTTCTCCTCAGGCCTCGCGCAGCGCATCATGGCCTCGGGCGCTTACCCTGAGGATCAGCCGCTCGAAAATCGTATTGTTACCCGTTCGATTGCCTCCGCACAGCACCAAGTTGAGGCTCGTAACTTCGAGATTCGAAAGAACGTCTTGAAGTATGACGATGTGATGACTGACCAGCGTGAGCTGATCTATGAGCAGCGCCGTCGTGTTCTGGAAGGCGAGGATTTGGGACCCCAGATGAAGGGTTTCATGGAGTCCTTGGTGTCCGGGATCATCGCTGAAAAGACCAACGGTCTGTCGCCTCGTGAATGGAATCTGAAGGAACTGTGGGACACTCTGCGCGGTTACTACCCGCCCTCGGTTACTCCCGAGGAAGTTGAAGAGCAGTATGGCGGCCACGGCTCGCTAACCCGCGATGACCTGATGCGCGAGGTCTTGGGCGATATCGAAACCCAGTACCAAGAAGCAGAAGAGCAGCTCAATCGCAACCCTCTGGCTATTCAGCAGCTCGGTGATGAACCGATGCGTACGCTGGAACGACGAGTAGTGATTGCAACTGTTGATCGCCTGTGGCGTGAACACCTCTACGAGATGGATTACCTGAAGGAAGGTATCGGTCTTCGTGCGATGGGTCAGCGTGATCCTCTTGTCGAATATAAGGACGAGGGTGCGCGGATGTTTAACACGATGATGGATCACATTCGCGAGGAAAGCGTTCAGCAGATCTTCTCCTACGCACGTCAATTCCAGTTGGCGTATGAGCAAGCTCGTGAACGCGCGGCGGTTGAAGAGCAGGCAGAGGGTGTATCCGAGGCTGAACTCAGCGAGGATGCGCGCCGTAAAGCTGCTGAGACCGAAGAGCGGGCTATTGAGCGTTCCGCATCCGTTATGGGCGATGTGGGACAGGAAAAGACTTCTGCGCGTCTGAGCTATTCTTCGCCAGATCAAGACGGTGAGACGACCTCGACAACTGAGGGAACCAATCGTGCTCAGCGTCGCGCGGCAAAGAAGCGTAAGAAGCGCTGATCGATCACTGTGATTGATCGTTGATGGCGGCATGCACCACGCGGTGCATGCCGCCACTGTTTTATCTGTAGTGTCCTTACAAGACATCCAATGCGGTGACGATCCATCTGTTTTTAAACGTCTGCAGACGCATGGAGATGACATGTCGGCCCTCTCCTTGTGCGATGATCACACAGGATTCGATGACCGTTGCTGAAGTTTGGCTGATATGCCATTGAATGGGGTGACAGGGCTCACGTCGAAAGCTACGTGGATCTCTGTCGATGATGGTGACAAGTCGTCGGTAGAGCGGTGGAACCAGCCAGCGTCGGAGTTGTTCGTAGGGGCGAAGGTGGAGAAGGACCTCCATAATGCCGCGAGCTAGTCCAATTGACCACTGGCATAAATTCGTAATTTCTTGTTCTTGTGGAATCAGAGGATTCTCGGCATTGAGATACGAGTTCAGCGTTGTTGGGCTATTGACAGGAGTATCTCGCGAAAGGTCCCAGCTGATTCGGAAAGCGTGGTCTGCTGGTGGGATCAGTACTCTCGACTGTCGTGGCATTGTCAAGACTCCTTGGGCGGCTGTATTCATGGGAGAGGCGCCTCGTCTTTGGGGCGGATACTGTGGAGTCTTGAGGAATAAAGTTGAGCTGTCAATCCAACTATAAAATGCTTGTGTATGCGAAATGCCTGCTAACGAAAGCGCTATCGCTCATGGGCAACGCCTGGTTTTATCAATTTTTATACGAAAGTGTGGTCGCTCGAGTAGACGTATGCGTCAGAGGCAACAAAATAAGCATCTTCTCAATCTCAGCAAAAATTGAGAAAACGTGCAGTTGCTGATGGGAAAACATCCAGATTTAGGCTTGTGAATAAGCAGTTTTTTGCCGTGAAAAGATCTAGGATTATGCGTCCTTCGCATGAAAAAGTGGGCAGAGAAATCTCTGCCCACATCTGACATCTCCTAGGATTATGCGGTATGGCTTAAGCGTGCACGTGAATGCTCGTATTGGGTTTGGATAAATTCTTCGAGGACGGATTCTTCAACACGCCACATGCGCTTTCCTCCCAATTGAATGGCCGGTAGCTCGCCGGAATTCACCAGTGAGCGCGCAGCGGAAAGCGTAATGTTGAGTGTCTCGGCGACCTCGGCGAGAGTGAGGAATCGTTGATTCATGCCTTCAATCATGCCATTTTTTTCGGGATTTTTGGAGTCTATAAAGCGATTACTTTTGAGCTATTTGTGCAGATGAAAGCCTATTGATTGCGCTTCGCTGGAATCATGGGTGATCGATTAAGTTCGGACAATGTCACACATGTCAATTCAATTGGTGCCACTTCGTTGCGTTTAATGTCATTTCGTTCTTGTCTGATACGTCTTTAGATGGATGCGGTGGCTTAAGACAGTACGCACTTTCGTGCATAAACTGGTGCTATGCGAATCTATTACCCCGTTCTTGCTCGCGAATTGGAAGAGGGGAACTTGGCGCCCCGGCCCGCCTACTGCGTTGACCCTTCCTCTTCGCTGCGCGGTGAAGATTTAGAACTTGCCGAAGATGATGCGCGCGACTTAGCTGCCCTCGATTCTTTGGCGCTACTACGCGATGAAGAAGGCGCGCTCAGTCGTTGCATTATTGCTGCAGATATCGAGGGCATTTCCGTTGCGCCCTACGATGGCGAGGTTGCTCAGACACAGCCCTGCGCTCCAGTTCAAAGCCATATTGCCGCCTACTTTATCGATCATCCCGATGCTTCAGAGAAGGTGCGCGCAGTACTTGACGCACAGACTCAAGATGAGGCTGACGAGGCTGTTGCACAGCTGTGGGATGAAAGCATGGAATGGTATGCCCCAGAAGAACGCGAGGACGTGATCCGTATTCTTCGTCAGATGCACTGACGGCTAGGCCCCTCTGATGTTTAGGGTTGAGCCTCGGCCTTCTTTCCATGTGACTTGAATTTGGTCTGCGATCTGCCGTGCCATCTCATCGACGTGACTGATGACGCCAATGCATCGATCGCTTTGGCGCAAGGCCAGCAGCTGTCCCATAACGATATCGAGGGTGTCGAGATCCAAGGAACCGAAGCCCTCGTCGATAAACATGCTTGAAAGCATGATGCCGCCGCTTTCGGCCATAACCACGTCTGCAAGGCCAAGTGCCAATGCCAAGGAGACATAGAAGGTTTCTCCACCTGAGAGAGTTGAAGGCGTACGAGTATCTTCAGCCTCATGATCGAAGATCACCAGGCCTAGGCCGTTTTTGCGCGATCGTGTGGGGTCTGTGTCGCTGCGTTGAAGTTCGTAGCGTCCGTGTGAAATCTCTGCTAGTCGCGGATTGGCGGCGGAGATCAATTCTTCAAAACGAGACATGAGGATCCATGAACTCAGCGGTACTCGATGCACACTGGCTTGACCGTTTCCGCTTGCAAGCTGGGCAAGTCGAAGGCGAGGATATCCTTCTTTGAGCGCTTTACCTAGCTCGGCCAGTGCAGAGTGAAGCTGGGTTTCTGAGCGGTGAATACTTTTTGCGAGTGCGTGGATGCCAGCCAGGCTGGAACTGGCTCGGAGTTCTTCTTCTCGTGCCTGTTCTCGCGCGTTTTCGCATGCACCAAGATCAGGCGCTTCTGCCGTCTCTAAGCCAGAAAAACGATCCGAATTCAAACGTGCCTGAACCGTATGAAGTTCCTGGTGATGGTGGCGAATCTGCTGGCTGAGTCCCTCCAACTGAGGAAGGTTTTTGAGCTCTTCACGAATCTGATTGAGGTCTATATGTCCATCTTCATATCCGGACTCTGAGAGCGCGGTATTGAGGTATTCCTGATTGCTCTGGAGAAGTTGCGCAGCCTGATCGAAGTCGTTGAGAGCTTGCGAAAAAGCATCTTGATGATCTTGCTTGCGTTCAAGGTCCTGCTTCCACTCTTCGAGCGAGGTGTAGTCCCCCAAAGCTTGGGCGAGGGATGCTTCGTATGTGCTGACTTGAGCTTTGATTTCCTGGATTCGTGAATTAATGTTTGTGAGTTTTTCTTGCGTTGATGCGCGTGCACTCAGGATTTCTTTTTCGCTCTCTGAGGTAGCTTCAAATTCTGCGCTCAGTGCCTGATAGTTTTCTGCTAGAGAGTTCAGCTGGTCAATGGTTTGTCTGAGGGCATCGCGTTGAATGCGTAGGGATTCGCTATCTGATCCAGCTTGTTCATTGAGCGCGGCAATCTGCGCCACGCACTGCGAGCGCTGGGTATTGAGCTCATGAAGATGCTGATCGGCTTCTTGACGAAGTGCCTCAAGTTCATCGAGTTTCTGGCGACTCATTGTATTGTCGCTATCTGATTGTGCGGGGGCAGGATGCGAGGTTGAGCCGCAGACGGGACAGGGGGCGTCCTCTTCGAGTTCGGCAGCCAATGAGGCAGCAGTTTCTTGGAGCCATGTTTCGCGTGCGAGAAGAGCAGCGATGCCACTTTCTCGGGCAGTCCGATGTGCTTTTTGGATTTCCTCAGCCAGGCCGATGAGTTGAGCACGCAGGATATCGGCTCTTTCGGCCGCATCGACGCGTTGCTTCAGTGCGTCGAGCTGAGCTGATGAGGATGCAAGGATAGAACGCGCCTCTTGGCTGGCCTCAATTTTCTGCGTGAGTTCTGCGCGGGTCTTAAGCAGTGCATCTGAGCGCTGTTTCAGCTCTTCGATCAGTTGATGTGCTTGGATGTCTTGGGCAGTCAAGCGCTCATATTCCATGCGCGCATCGACTAATTGCTGGTGGACATGGCTTGCGTTGCTTACCTTTTCATACTCAGCAAGAAGTTCACTGTTTCCCGCGGATAATTCGGTGTGGGCCTGAGTTGTATCGAAGAGTGCGCCATCCATCCGCTTAGGGAGCGAGATGAACTTTTCTAAAGAGGAGCAGGCCTGCGTAAGTTTTGACCTTGCAGAGTCAAATTGCTGCAGGGGAGCTTTGAGAGGCTCGAGGCTTCGCAGGTGCGCTTCCTTGACGGTGAGGGAATCGATCTGACTTTCTTGTGAAAGAAGTGCGGCCTGCTGGGTGGTGAGCAGCTTGTATTCATTGAAGCGTTGTTGAAGGTCTTGGGCCGCGTTCAACTCTGCGTTTCGTTGGTCAAGAAGGACCTGAGCACTGTCAAGAGCGTGCTGGGCATCATCGCACTGTTTCTTCAGTAATTCATTCAGGTGCCCACTGAGCGTAAGCAGATCTGCGTTTAACTCTTCGTATTCACCGGTACTTTCAAGTTTTTCGCTCAGCTTCGTGAGCTCATCGGAAAGAGACTGACCCAGGGAAGAGTCGGTGATCTGACTCTGCAGCGTTCCCAGAGCACTCAAAAAATCGCGGCGTGTCCGCGTGATGGACTCATCTGCTGACTTTGCTTCTTCGACAAAAGCATTTTGCAGATCTTGAAAATACTGGGTACCGAAAATATCTCGGAGAATTTTCTCTCTATCCGAGGATTTTGCGCTGAGGAAGCGCGCAAATTGTCCCTGTGGAAGAACAACAGTTTGCAGGAATTGTTCCTTTGTTAATCCGATGAGCGAGGTAATCATTGATTGCGCTTCGGGGATGGAACGGCTCAGGGCTTCGAGTGTTGAAAAACCAGAGGGATCCGAAGGGTTGGGAGTCACCTTCTCGAAGGTGACTGTTGCATTAACCGGGGTCGCACGTCCCTCTTTGACATACTGCGGGGTTCGGTGAACTCGGTAAATCCCGGCAGATACTTCAAAGACCACTTCCACATAAGAGGGATCATTAGGCGCGCAATACAGCGAACGCAGTCGGTTTTTTGCCCCGTCGTTCCCGCTTGCGACATCTCCATAGAGTCCGAATACGATGGCATCGATCAGTGTCGATTTTCCAGAACCGGTTGCTCCACGTAAAAGGAAGAGTCCCGCGTCGGTGAAACGCTGGAAGTCAATAAATTGACGTGACGCAAATGGCCCGATCCCGCTGAGTTCCAAAGTGAGTAGCTTCATTGGAGGTCTTCTTTCACCTTGTTCACAACCTGATCGATAACGTTACTTTCTTCTGTTGATACCGGCTGTCCACCCTGTTGAGAGAAAAAGTCTGCAAGGGTTGAACGAATATCCATTGTTGCGAGGTCGCCTTGAGGCGCAGCCAGGATCGGTGCATGTGCTGGCACGTGGATGATCGAGAGCGCGTGTGGGTACGCAGCGCGGAGGCGGGAAACCATCGACTGAGGTCGTGCATCATCGGTAACGGTCAGAGACACATAGGATTCCCGATCGACCTGTGTTGCTTTTCCGAGAAGAGAATCCATTGAGCCCGTGAGGACAACAAGGGGATGAGCGGATGGAATATCAACCGTTGAGAGTGTAAAAGGCATTGAGATACCTGAAATCTCAACCCTTTGAGCATGCGTCGCGAGCTTTTCATCTTCCGGATGAGTATCAATGATGACGGCGCTTTTATCCCCGGGAGCTTCTGAAAATGAATAGGCAATGGGCGAACCAGAATAGCGAATAGGAACCTGAGAAGAGGGGATTACTTGAGGTCGATGCAAATGTCCCAAGGCAACGTAACTCAGTCCAGGAGTTGGTGCTTGGGGATCACCGCCGAAGTTCTCGAAGGTTTCGGCTGATACGGAAGGAACCCCACCAACTTCAATGTTGCGTTCCGAATCCGAAGGCGCGGCACCGACAATGAAGGCGTGGGCCATCACCACAGCCGGGCGCAAATCCCCTTCGCTGCGTCGTCGCTTGAGATCATCACCGATACGTCGCATTGCTGCATCCATTACCGCTTGATGACTGCGTTCAAGCGGCTGATCATTGGGGGATAACGTCGAACGGACCAAATCTGGTTCAAGGTAGGGGATCGGGTAGACCAAAACTCCTGGATCATCACCGGTACCGAGGTATTCGCGGGCGGTGCCGATGTCTTCAACACGCGTACACACCTGGATATTTCCGTGAAGGAAGCGCGAATACATTCCCAGACGCGCCGCGGAATCATGATTTCCTGATGTGAGTAATACCTGAGTGATGGAGCTGAGTTCTTCAAGAAGGTTCATCACTTCATTGATCTGACCGACGGGAGGAATAGCTCGGTCATAAACATCGCCAGAGATCAAAACCAGCTGGATATTCTGCGTCTTCACGGTGTCGATGAGCCAGCGACCAAAAAGAGCGCGTGCATCGCCTAAATCTTGACCGTGGAGACTACGGCCAAAATGCCAATCGGAAGTGTGAAGAATTCGCATGTGCCTAGTATGAACTGCCCCACCAGCATTTTGAGTTACTTTGGAGCAGCACCAGAAAAATTCACCTCGAAATTAGCGTGCAGCCTTTGAAACGCGCATTGCTCCTGCAACCGCGTCCAAAAGGCGACGAACGGAAGCAAGCTGCGAAGTACGTCTCTGGCGCTCTGTCTCGGCCTCGGAAGGGGAGGAAGGAAGGCTGAAAGGCTCACGCCCCTGTGCCCACGCATCCAGTGCACATGAGGGGGCATCCTCGAGGTGCGTGCACAGCGGGAGGCACCACTGCGCAGCCTCGGCAACGTCGGGGAAAACGCCAAGCACATCGTTGGTATCGACATGCCCGAGTCCGAAAGAACGCACACCGGGGGTATCAACGATCCAGCCGCCACCGGGAAGCTCGAAGGCTCGAGAGGAGGTTGATGTATGGCGACCTCGTCCGGTGACCTGATTGACCATTCCCACGCTGCGTTGGGCCTGGGGAATCAGCGCGTTAATGAGCGTTGATTTTCCAACTCCGGAGTGGCCGACCAAAACGGAAAAATGCCCGGCTAGAAGCTCTCTTAATTCATCAAGCCCCTGATCGCCAGCCGCAACCGAGGTCACCACTGTCGTCAGCTCAAAATCCGCATACGCGCGAAGAAATTCTTCGGCCGGAGCAAGATCGGCTTTCGTGAGGCAAAGAACGGCGCGCATCCCCGCCTCGTGAGCGGCTACCAAACAGCGGTCAATCATTCCCATTCGAGGAGGAGGATCGGCCAAAGCCGTCACAATCACCATAATCTGTGCGTTTGCAACGATATTTTTTTCTCCCTTTTGATCGGGAGCATCCTCAAGAGAGCGGCGCAGAACGCTGCTTCTTTCCTCTACAGCAACGATCCGGGCCAAGGTGTCAAGGTGGCCACTGAGATCACCGGTCAAACGGACACGATCACCAACGACAACGCTTCCTTTCTTAAGTTCGCGGGCAAGAACAGAGCGCAGGTCGATATCCTCATAGCGAACCAGGTAGCGGCCACGGTCAATACCGATCACCTGACCGATTGGCTTGTTGCCCCAATCAGGGCGAACTTTTGTACGTGGCCGCGAGCGCTTCCCGGGGCGAACTTTTACGCGCGGGTCATCGGTGCCGATATCGCGTCTAGACATTTGCGCCTCGATTCTCCATCATGCTCTGCCACATAGATTCAAAATTCGGGAGAGTTTTCGAGGTGCACGCGATATCGTCCACGCTCACCCCATCGATGACCAATCCAACGATTGCCGCGAAAGTTGCCATCCTGTGGTCGGCGAAGGAACGCAGTTTGGCGCCATGAAGAGGGCGTGGCCTAATTGTGAGGCCATCGTCAAAAACTTCGACGCAGCCTCCCAGAGATCGAATGGAGTCCGCGATGGCTTCCAAACGATCAGTCTCATGCCCGCGAAGGTGCGCGATTCCGCTGAGGGTAGATGGAGTTTGTGCAAAGAGCAGGAGCGCAGCAAGGGTTGGAACCATCTCGCCCATTGCGGACATATCACAGGTGATCCCCTGGAAAGTGCCCGGGCCGTGGCCGTTGACACACAAGGTGCCGTTTTCGCTTCCTTCGACAAGCAATCGGGTGTCAATCCCCATGCGTTCAAAAAGATCTGGCCACATTGCCCCCGGCTGTGTGGAGCTCACTGGCCAATGAGGGATAGCAAGATTTCCGCCGCTCAGGATTCCCGCGCACAAGAAGGGACCCGCATTTGAAAGGTCCGCCTCGATTTTGATTTCCGAGGCCGTGGGCTTGCCTTCCTCGATCTTCCACTCGCTTTGGCTGATTTTTGTCCAGGTAATCCCGGTCGCTCGCATCATGTCCAAGGTCATGTTGATATGAGGAAGAGAGATCAGTTCGTGCTCGCTGCGAATGATGGCTCCGCCAAGGAGGGGAGCGATCAAGAGCATCGCAGAAAAGAACTGAGAAGATGCCGAGGCATCAACGGTGACCGTACCGGGGTGGTAGCGCAGTGGCCCCTTAATGGTGAAGGGGAGGTGACCGTGCTCTGAGTGATAGGTGATGTGTGCCCCCAGATTTTCGAGGACATCGAGAAGGGCGCCGAGAGGGCGCGCATAGGCTTGTTTGTCGCCATCAAAGCGCGTGGGGATAGGGGAGAGGGCAGCTAAGGGAGGGAGGAACCGCATCACAGTGCCGGCGAGGCCGCAGTCGATCTGCCGTTCTTCTTCGGTAGCCGAGCAGCTTTCCATTGGAATCACGCGCGCCGACATCTCACCAAGAAATGAGATCTGCGCACCTAAGGTTACTAGGGCCTCGGCAAAGAGATCTGTGTCCCTCGAACGCAACAGCCCGTGGATGGAGCAGGGTGAAGAACCGGTTGCTGCAAGGTAGAGAGCCCGGGCAGTTTGAGATTTTGAGCCTGGGATTTCAACCTGAGTGTTGAGTGGCTCGTGTACGCGCGGTGCGTCCCAGTGCTTCACTGTCCAGAGCCCGCTGCGATTGCCTGCTGAGAAAGTGCGCGGCGTTTCTCATCGCGGCGCCAGGCAGCGCTTGGACGACCGCGTCGGTC
>CALIZH010000242.1 GCA_938028585.1 uncultured Actinomyces sp.
TTGAAGACAGCGGGGGTAGAAGTCCGCTCATCACCTGGGACCTCGACCTCTACCCGCAACCCCCAACCAACACCCGGTCACCCACACCCAACTCGGAAGAGCCGCTTTTCTGCCTGCACCTGCGTAGCTGAATACCCTTCACAATCGCCACAGACCCCGCTCAGGCCTGCGACAACAAACCCCCATCACACAATTAACCAATCACCCCGAACAGTACAACTAGCCCGTTCAGCTCAGGAGCAGTCGTTCCAAGAAGTTTGCACGCGCCACGTTACGCCCTGCGGAACACCCGCCTCAAAGGTTTCCTGCAAGGACTGTGGCCCCGATTCCGAAGAATCGGGGCCACAGGTTCAGAGAGCGGGAGCGACCCGCTCAGATGAAACTCAGACGTGCTTGCGGGCGACCATGACACCACCCGCGAGAGCGACGACAGCAGCTACAGCCATGAGCGGAGCGAAGCTCGCACCGGTCTTGGCAAGGCCACCTTTAGCCTCCTCGGCCTTGGGGGTCTTCGCATCAGCACTAGGCTTCATGGTAGCAGACTGCGAATTGTCGGGAGTGGTACTCGGAGCATCGGGGGTGACCGCCGGAGTATCGGGGGTGACCGCCGGAGTATCGGGGGTGACCGCCGGAGTATCGGGGGTGACGCCAGAGCTAGCGCCGAGACGCGCCTGCGCGTCCGCGCACTTCACCATGTCGTAGTACTCAGTACCATAAGTGCAGAACCAAGTGACATCGAGTTCGGCGTCCCTCTTCTCAAGATCCTTGATCCGTGCAGTAAGGTCAGCACACTTATAAAAATCGTAGTATGCAGTCCCTTCAGCGCAGAAGTACTGGGCATCGAGCTTCGCGTTTTCGAGATCAGTCCTCGTCTGGTCCTGGACCGGAGAGGGGACATCGGTAGACGCGGCGGCCTTAGCGGCCTCAAGCTTCGCGTTCGCATCAGCGAGAGTAGCCTCTGCGTCCGCGCACTTCGCCATGTCGTAGTACACAGACTCCTCATTGCAGAAGTAATCGACATCGAGCTGCGCGCTCTTCACCGCAGCCTCTGCATCCGTGACCGGATCCGCAGCGAGCGCCACAGGCGTCGCACAGGCCATAGCGACCAGGCCAGCCGCAAGGGCTACACCAAACTTCTTGATTGACATTCTTCCTCCAGGGGTTCAACTCCACTGTGTTCGACAAGATTTTGCGATAACCGCATCTGCGATACAACGCATACGCATCGACCGCCAGACGCAAGCCTTTCACACACCCCCCCCGCTGTCAAGATTTGGCGGCAGATTCTTGGGGTGGTTGTAACACGTGTTATGCCCTGAGTGGCAGCTCGAGTCACTGCTTGGGTGTGTCCCGGTTTAGTGTTTTGCGGGGGCGGTCGCCCCGCTGGTCGGCGATGGCGCCGGGGTCTGCTCCGGTCAGGAGTGACAGATCGGTTCCTTTGGGCATGTATTGGCGCAGGAGCCCGTTTGTGTTCTCGTTGGTGCCGCGCCTCCAGGGTGAGTGTGGGTCACAGAAGTAGACGTCAAGGCCTAGCTCGGAGGCGATCTTGCGGTGTTGGGCCAGCTCGCTTCCCTGGTCCCAGGTCAGTGACAGGCGCAAGGAATGGGGCACGTCTGCGAGCTTGTCGATAATGGCATCTTGACCTTCAACGGCTGTGTGTCCGTTGGGCAAGTAAAGCAGCAGCGTGTACCGGGTCGAGCGTTCCACGAGCGTGCCGACCGCGGATTGTCCTGTGGCTCCGATGAGTAAGTCGCCTTCCCAGTGGCCAGGGGGCGCCCGGTCTTCCACACTGGCGGGCCGGGCGCTGATCATCACCATGGTCTCCTTGAATCGTGGTCGAACCTGGCGAGCGTATGCGGCCGGGCACCTGCGGGCGCGTCCTTGACGCATGAGGGAAGCGATCTCTTTGCGGAGTGTGCCTGTGGCTTGGATGAAGATGGACTGGTAGATCGTCCTCTACGCACGGGTTCATGCTCTGACTTGTGCGGGAAACGAGTGCGCAAGTATGCGCAAATTTGTTCTGGGCTCCACCTGAGCTTGGGCTTGCCCCAGATGATGCCCCACAAGCGAGGATCGGCACATGTGCGCGCCTTGGGGCGTGTGAGGCGCTTGCCTGCTCGCATGTGAGCGATGTAGGGGTTGTCGCACGTGACTGTGAGGGTGTCAGTCCGTTTGTGTACGGGGACTGATTTACAAGTATGCGGTGAACCTGTCGGGGTAGGCCACGGATAGCTGATTGATTGCCTGCTTCCAGTTGCTGGTCTTGCTGCCTTCGACAAGTCGCTTGGCTGAAGCAGAAGCCTTGGCGCCTTCTTTAGCGCGGCGGGCAGCACGACGGTCCTCGATGTTACAGATCATCAACCACAGCGTCTTCACTGCCGCTGAATCCGATGGGAACTGAACGCGGTTTCGTGTTGCTTTCCGAAGCTCGCTGTTCATCGATTCGATGGAATTCGTAGTGTAGATCACCTTCCTTGCCGCTGGCGGGAACTGCAGGAACGGAATGAACCTGTCCCACGCGTCACGCCAGACTTTCACTGATTGCGGATACTTCTGGCCAAGCTCGCTGGCCTCAAACTCATCGAGTGCACTTCGAGCTTCATCCTCGTTGACAGCGGTATAGATGCCTCGTAGATGCTTCGAGACCTCTTTCCGGTCGCCGTAGGCTACCCACCTGTTAGCGGCACGAATCAGATGCACCACGCAGGTTTGGACCATGGAGTTCGGCCAGGTTGCCTGGATTGCTTCGGGAAAGCCTTTCAGTCCGTCACAGCAGACAATAAAGACATCGTTGACACCGCGGTTGGCGATTTCGGCGCACACCTGCGACCAGAATGCTGCACCTTCATTGGTAGCTACCCACAAGCCCAAGATGTGCTTGATGCCTTCCATGTCCACACCGACAGCCATGTAGACCGCCTTGTTGACGACGCGTCCGTTGTCACGGATTTTTACACGTAGGGCATCAAGGAAGATGACTGGATAAAACTCGTCGAGTTGCCTGGTCTGCCAGGCGGTGACTTCCTCTAAGACCGCATCGGTGACCGCGCTAATGGTGTCTGGCGACAAGTTCACGCCGATGGTGGTAGCCAGATGATGTTCGATGTCACGCACGGTCATTCCGCCCGCATACAAACTAATGATCATGTCATCGAGGTCGGTAAGTCTGCGGCTGCCCTTGGGGACCATGCGCGGCATATAGGTGCCTGCTCGATCGCGAGGGACACTGATATCAACTGGTCCGTATGCAGAGTCCACGGTTTTGGGATAAGAGCCGTTACGACTGTTGGCTTGGCCGGCAGCTTCCTTAGCAGCCCGGTCGCCATTGACGTAGCCCAGGTGTGCATCCATTTCCGCGTTGAGCCCACTGTTAATCGTGGCCTGCAGCAAGCCACGCACCAGCTCGTTGGCGTCGGCAGTTGATTCACCCAGCTCCTGGATCAGCTTGGCGGTTTCCGGGTTCTCCATCAGCCGGCGGCTAATATCGGCGACGCGCTCAGCGTCACTATGCTTCTTCGGGGACACAACAGTCATTGTTGCGCACTCTCCTTCGTGATTGAGGATTGAACCTCATACACAAAGCTTCCGACACCCTCGTGACTGTCATCCCATTACGCTTCAGCTCCCGGCACACAGCCCGGGGCGAACGCCCCAACCGGCGGGCAATATCACGAATCGAGAGCCCCTCGACGCGCCACCCGAAGATGAGCATGCGTTCCTTGAACGACAAGAACCCTTGACTGATCCGATGCGGGTGGCATTTCACGTACAGATGGTACCAATGAGCCTGAGGAGCGATACTGGCTCGCTCACACCGCCCACTTGAACGAGTCCGGCCATGACGCCAGACCTTACCCGTCCGCTTCGAGACCCCAACAGCATGAGCTGCCTGCACGAAGGTCAAACCATCAACAAGAGAGCGCACATACTCCCGATACCAAGCCTGACACACCTCACGACAAGAGGGACACTCAACCCACTGAAAAACACGACCAACACCAGCCACAACAAACCCCTTCACCAAGATCCGTTGCAACCACCACCAGAACCTAGATTCCCCTTCGTTGCACCACTTTGCCCACCTTGCGCTCCCTAATGGTCGCTGGCGGTGGGTGGGGTAAAAAGGGCATAAGAGGGGCTGGCTCAGTCGTTCGCTACGCTCTCTCCTTCGGTCGGCATAGCCGACAGCCCTTCGGTCGTGGTCTCGCTCCGCTTCGACCCCTCCCTCACCTCTCTACGCTATCGCTTCGAGAGGCTCTTACTGCGCCTGTTCCGCGTTGCTCCACAGGCTTGCCCTACGCACCCCCACCGGGGCTGCTCCGGGTGCCCTTCTGCGCGTCTGTTCCAGACGCTTGAAACACGACCCAGACTCCCGTCTGTGTCACCGGGTCTCGACAATGAGACCCGCGTACCACGGCGATGGACCACACATCATTGCTTTGCGGGGAACGCCCACAAAGCAACACCTGGGTCACCGTGGGTACAGATACCCAAGAGGGTCGCAAAGAACGAAACACCCTCTTCGGTATCAGACAAATTACGGTCTCATTGCTTCGACCCTGATAGCACCGCCTGTTGACGTAAAAGGAACCCATGTTTTTGAGGTCAGCTCAAAAACACAGGCTCTCGAAAATAGCAAACAGTCGGATCAGACAATGGCACAACCAGAGGTTGCACCGAATGTCACCACAGGTATCACACAAGTGATGCTCATAAGAAAAGTGGTGGGGCCACTGGTGGTGCATCCTCTGAAAATACAGAGGGTGCGCCACCCATATAAATTCATGTGCCCCGCCAAACAATGTTGGCATAAAACATGGTGCAAGACTATGTACATACCGCGCTCATCGCGCCGACATGACATACGTACACATCTCGCCATGAGGCTCATAGATCGCTCAAAAGAAAAGCTCCATTGAATGAAAACCAATGGAACAAAACCTTTCTTCATCGCATCAAAAATGCCACATAAGGGAAGGAATCGGGTGTCCCTACCGGAGACACCGGGGTTCTGTTCTGAATCAAAAATGATTCCTGTAATGATTTCATCAGGTGAGAGCAGCTCGCCGTTGGCGAGCCGAGCAAGCTCGCAGAAACATATCGTGGTTTATAAATGACCAGATAAAAACCACGAAAACACCCGATGAAAAGACAGGAGTCCCGCATGACTCAGGCCCACGATGCCGAAAAGCAACAGATGACCGTCATGGTCGTTACGGAGCCGAATACTCAAACGTTCCAGCTTGGAGAAACGATTGCCGATACTATCGAAGAAACGAAGAAGGCAATCTCTTCGACTGAAAACGAAAAAGACGTCACTATCGTGACAAACAGCCTGTACCTCAACGGCTGGGCAAACAAGCATGGCTACAATGCCACGCTTGTCAATGACGAGGAGATGCTCACGCACATCGCGCATGAGAGCATTCCGGTCGTCGTAATGGTTCCAGCTATTGAAACCCTGGCTATCAAGCCAGACGAAGGAATCGCTCTCGTCCCTGGCGACGAAAACATTCTCGTCGCTATCCAAGACGAACTCACGCGCCGGGATGACGACGGTCAAGCCGTCCATCCAGACGTGATGATCACACTCATGCTCCCACCCGAATATCGGATGGTTCGAGCAAACAATGATCCAGACACCTATATCAGGGTCATCGCAACCGCTAAACTTTCCAACTGAGGCCCACAAAAGATCTCAAAGAACACCCTTGATGAGGGTGATCTGACAGCCTCACCCCAACACAGACATCACCATCAAGGAGAACAACCATGAAAACCCCTAAGATTCACTTCACCAATCCCAAGCTGTGGTCCAAGAAGAACAAGATCATTGCAGCCATCGTTGCAGCAGTTCTGGTTCTGGCTAGTATCGCAGGCGCTGTTATCACCTCGCGCATCCAGCACCAGAAGGAATGCCAGGCTCGCTCCGTAGCTTTCACTGACAAGCTGACCCAGCTGGATCAGTCCACTGCCAAGGCTCACGACGCACTTGCTACAGTCGATGAGTCCGTTAAGGAAGGCGAAGGCGCACGCCTCGCACATACCCAGGGCTTCACTCTTGCTCCCGAAGGACAGAGCGCAACCGCTGATCTCAACGACGCTATCGCCAAGGCTGAGGGGACTAAGACCTCTGAGGCTGCAAAGGCACACGCGGAAGAAGGCAAGTGCCTGAGCCAGCAGGATGTCACCGATGCCGAGGCAGCTGTCAAGACTGTTGACGACAAGACTCAGTCGTTCGTTAATGCTCGCGACGCGTACCGCCTGACCAAGGCAACCGATGAAGCAAACTCCACCATGGATGCTGCAAAGTCGAACCTTGCCGAGGCTCAGAAGAACGCAGACGAGCAGATCAAGGCCGTTGACGACGACTCGCAGATGGCTTCCGATGGAAACGTCAAGGGTGCATACGACGCTCTGAAGAACATCAACAACGAATCGCACTCGATCTCTACTACAGTGACGGCTGATTCTTACGATGAGGCTGTGGCCTCCATCGAGAAGGCAAAGGCTGCTGACCAGAAGGCGACTGACGTGAAGAACGCTCAGGAAGCATTGAAGAACGCTATCAATACCTACCAGGAAGCCAAGGCTGCTGAGACGGCTGCTGCCTCTCGCTCCGCTCAGCAGAGTGCATCTAGCCGTGGTGGATCGTCCTACAGCTCCGGTTCCTCTAGCTCCGCTCGCTCCTACGGCTCGACCGGCGGATCGCAGTCACGCTCGTACTCTAACGACGGTGGGTCTAGCTCCGGTTCCAATAACAGCAACTCAGGTGGGTCATCCAGCTCTGGTAAGGTATCGAACGAGGAGATTTACAAGCACAGTGTCAGTGATGAAGAAGCCAACAGTGGACGCTACACCTACTGTGTCTATATTGACAATGGCCGACAACTCTGCCACTAATCCACACATACACTGAAACCCCGTAGCTCGGTTCATCACCGCGCTACGGGGTTTTGGTATCACTGAAAGGACAAATACTCATGAACAACACCATCGCATGGATACTGACAACATTTGTCATTGTGACGATCATATTGGATCTCAGCGCATTCATCCTGATGAAAACCAATAACAAAGCATATGAACAGAACGGAAACAACCCTCGTAAGGGAAAAGCGTACTGGGCATATCTCGCAATATCGAGATCAGCTTTCGCGATGACAATTGCAGCCGTATGGTTAATCGGATGTTTTGGCTTTCAAGCATTAGCCAATCTAATGATCCAACACAAAAACGCCGCAATTTACATCATTACAGCCTGTATATGCGTAGCTATTGCAACAGCAACCGGGTATCTAACAAAACGCGACATCAGAGAAGAACAGCAAAAATATGACGTCAATCAAGACTATGAAACACTACCGTTAGAAACTTTCATCGATCCCAAAGATAAAATAACTGTCAATAAGATCGGCCTCTGGCTACTCGTCAACATCCTCATGAGCGGCTGCATCATAACATTTGCCGTAATTCTCACACACGTATAGCTATAAAACTCTAGCAACGAAAGGAGTCACCACCGCATGACTTCACAGCAAGACTCACCCCCGCTTGACATCGACGAATCCATGTTCGGCGTGAACGGCGAAGACTTGTTCAACCGTGTGCGCGAACGGATGGGCTGGACTGATCAGTACCTCAAAGAGATCAACGACCCTCACCACCCCCTGCTCAAAGACATTGACCGAATGGTCATGGCCCTAGAGATGATGCGAGCGCAGGACCAAGAGATCACAATCGTTCCAGACTTTGACACAGACGGTATTTGCGCAGGAACCATCCTGTACGCAGGCCTGAGTGAAATGGGCATGAAAACCAATCTCCACGTCCCGGACTACCACTTGGGCCACGAGATCCAGCCCTCGGTCATTGAAACCGTTATGCAGCAGTTCCCGCGCACCGCAGCCATCATCACGTGCGATGCTGGAACCAACAGTCGTGATGCACTCACCTATGCTAACCACATTGGTCTCCTCACCTTCGTGACCGACCACCATGTGGAAGAGGGCAAATCTCTCGCGCATATTCTCATCAATCCCAATCGTGGCGATGAGACATATCCGAACAAAGAGATTTGTGGGGCGCACGTTGCCTACCAGCTCGTCGAACGATACGCGTCCGTCTACCACCCGGATACTCTCTCATCGATCACGTGGCTGAAAACCTTCGCAGGGATCGGAACAGTAGCCGACGTCATGGGTCTGGTTTATGAAAACCGAGATCTCGTGCGTGAAGCACTGATGTTCACCCGTTTGCTCATAGCAACCCCTGAACCGAGCTACACGCCAAGAAAGAAGTCTAGGTACGAAGAACCCGATGAGTTCGATGGGTTGAGCCTCAACATCGACAGAACACCTACTCTGCTATCCATGCTCCGCTCTCAAAACCACCACCCTGTGTACATGCGGGTCTTCGAAGGTATGAACCTCTTGCTCCAAGCAATTGGAGCAACGCATGACAGAGTGGACGAGCAACTCTACGGGTTCTCAGTGGCTCCGGCGTTCAACGCAACTCGTCGCGTAGACGGAGATTACACAACAGGGTTCGCAGTTTTCACGGCTGACACCCTCGAAGAACAGAAAGAGGCCGCGCAGCGTCTCGTTGAATACAACGAAACGCGTAAGCAGCAAGTGCGCGAGATCCTCAGCGACATCATGGACAGTGACCAACCTTGGGCACCGTACGTGTTTGTCACGGATGCTCTACCAGGAATGCTCGGTCTCATTGCACAAAACCTCATGCTCATGCATGGACATCCTGTGGCAGTGGTTCATATCCATAGTGACGGATCATGCTCTGGATCGATGCGCTCCCCCACATGGTTCCCGATCATTGAGCAGCTCGCGTCTGTGGGTAATCCCAAAATGGGTGCTCAAGGCCACGAGTTCGCCTGTGGTGTCCACGCGCCCTCTCCATCCGATCTATGCGACGCTCTGGCCTACCTCGTGCCCAAGCAGCGCGATGCTGTGATCGCCCAGCAAGGTATTCTCATCCAAGATGACCCAGCGGCCCTCACCCTCGGGTTAAGTGCGGACGCGGATGCACCTCTTGATGAAATCCAAGCGATTACGCAATACATGGATCATGTCAAGAAACTCGCGCCGTTTGGTCATGGCTTCCCAGCCCCGCCCGTCGACATGGTGATCAACCTCGCCATGTGCTCGATCAACACCCTCGGTAACGACAACCAGCACCTCAAGATCACAACGCCAGAAGGCGTCGCTCTCTTGTGGTGGAACAGGGCAGACGCCGCACCAGGTCTCATGGAGCGAAAGAACAGCAAGGATATCAAAGACACCACATGTCGCTTCAGGGTGACATTAGGTCTTAATACCTTTGCTGGGCGTACCACGCTACAAGGGATCATCGACCACGAGGTCGAAAACATGGGGTAATAACCCCGCACCGCATGCGCAAGGGGGTGGTGAAATGCCACCCCCTTGTATAAACCCGCAGAAAGGAACCTTATGAGCAACAACCCACAGTCACACACGCAGCCAAACACAATACGTATCCTACTCACGGCTGGCGAAGCTATTGCGGCATACGTCGTGACCATGACGGTGCTCTACGCTCTCACGCACAAAGTGATTTTCACACTTGCGTTCACCAATGGTCTCGCAGCCACATACGTCATCATCTGGCGGAAGCGACATGCGTCATCACCACTCATCGCGAAGATCCGCAAATCGTGGTGGAGATTATCGTTAGATACCTTAGCCGCAATACTAGAGACCATAGCGATCTATCTGGGTGCATCGACTATCGCTCTATTAGTCAAGAACGCGATGAACGCACCATCACCGATCCAAAACATCACAGACCCGGTATCCATCGCAGCACTTGCAACGCTGAGCATCCTCATCGTGCCAATCGGTGAAGAAGCACTGATGCGTGGGTTTGTCTATCCCGTCATGCGACAGCGATTCTCAGCACCAGTAACGATTGCACTTTCAGCGTGTCTATTCGCGCTTCTGCACGGCAACATCGTGCAGATCATCCTCACGCTACCCCTTGGGATCGCGTGCGGTTACATGTACGAACAAACACACAGCCTGATGCAATGCATTGGGATCCACGTGCTATTCAACGCCTTCACGTTTATGACGCATACTCCAACCCTCAGCACATTGCGCGTAGTAGAAGTATTAGCAACAGCTCTCATCGTTTCCGTACTGTGGGCGCTGTGGATGCGCTCGGATGACCGTGATATAGACAAGCTCTTGGTGTTCTATTTTGAAAAGTAGAACAATGGGAGGTGCGCCGGTAGAGCGAGTGCCCTAACCGGCTCACCTCTCGGTCCGTACACAGTACGAACCGGGGTTTAGAGTGAAGAAACAAAAGTTTCTCACGCAGCCTGTATCAAGGCTCTGAAAAGGAGTAGAACATGATCATTCAACAAGGTCTCGTCTACGACGAACGACAAAATGTCATCGTTCCGCCACTGCCAAAGAACCTTGGTCCATGGAACCCACCGTTGCCCGATCAAGGCAACGAAGCCTTCGATGACACACCGAACGCAATCATCAGGCACGTACTCTACAGCCGAGACCCGAGCGAAACAAAAGAAGATTTGCTCAGCAGTCTGGCGTACTACATGATCAAAGATCGCCTACGCTACCGCCACGCGATCCTCATCCGCGAGCGCGTCGTCTTCCTCAAGCGAGCGCGCGTCTACGCGGTAGAGTTCGTCTATGCAATGCCAGATGTCACCTCAGTTGAATACAAACTGTGGCGAGAACGGCAAGCGAACAATGGCTTCACGCGAGCAGAACTTCAAGCTCAGCGCCAAGCTGACGACGAACGATGGGCCGACTACCATTCTCTACGATGGAACCCCGCCAAGCATCGCGCGAAGAAGCGCGCACGTGCACAAGCTAAAGCTCAGGCACAAATGCGCAAAACCACACGTTGCGCAGATCGTAGCTCACTGTGGCCGTTGCAGGCCCACAGCCATTAGACCCGAGACCCCAAGGGGCCTCTTTCGCGAAAAGAACAAGGGCCATCCCAAACGGGGTGGCCCTTGTTTTATCATCGCGTGGATCATTACCACTGCATCACACATAAAGAAAAACGAACGGGAGCCGTCCCACCAGCTCCCGTTCGTCTGTGCATGTGCAGTCCCACATCGTCCTGAATCTCGGTGTCCCACGAACCCGAATCAACCTGACATACAAAGCATATATGATCGGGCAACACACGGCAACAACAAGTTGCAAAACTGACAATGAGGCCGTTTGTGATGTCTGACACAGATCAGCTCAAAACGACCTAAAATAACGATGAAACCCTCTGTGACGTCGAGCACATTTCATCACACCATGCAACATGTTGATGAAACAACATTTCACGCTCATGTGATGGCCGTCACTCTCAAAACTGATAAAAAGCTTGTTGTAGCAGGTGTTGCAGATATAGGGTGCTACATGCAACACCCACGTTTTCCCTGAAATACCAACGAAAAACAAAAAGCGTTGCACAAGCTGCTACACCCTCAAAATGTATCTGCTACAGTACTTTTCGTTCCAATCGCAACGAAAGATGGCATTTGTAGCACGTGTAGCGCGTTTTTGGCCCCATTTTGCCTAAATGCGCGTGTGTGCGCGTGTATGCGCGCGTGATACACCATGCCAAACGTCTCTGTCAAGTAACCATCTCAGGATATGAACAACTTCGCCCTCGGTATTGACAAGGACGACCCCATCAGGTATCACGCGTGTGCACACACGCATACGTGTAGAGACCCTTAAATACCTGCTACATTTGCTACAAAGTGGGTTTACTGGTGATATATCAATAAAAAGTGTTGTAGCAGTTTTTTAATAAAAATTATTATATATAAT
>CALIZH010000243.1 GCA_938028585.1 uncultured Actinomyces sp.
ACATCTACCCCATCTGCTCATCCTGCGCCGACCGCGCCGACATACTCGGCGCGGCCATAGCGCTGGATGACGTGGGGTTGTGCCGGGGGGTGTGGTGAGGGACTAGCGGCCCTATTTCTTATGTGGATCTGGGAGGTGGATAGGCTGGTCACTGGTTGGACCCCAGAGGGGGCCGGGTTCGATGCCAGAACCATCGAGCGGGAGCCCAGTGCGCCAATCCGTCCTGTTATTCGCCTTGTTTTCCTCAAGGTTGAGATGGCGCACTTCAAGCTTGTCGCCATAGCCGAAACATGAACGTTGAAAAGACTCAACCCAAGGAGTAGTCAGGTACTCTATGGGAACCTGAAATTCGGAGGGGTCTGAATTTGAGGTGACCGTGCCCAGGCATCCCGTCAACTGAGCATAGGATGCACACAGAGAGGAGGTTGCGTCGCTTCCGTCATTATTGGTCTTGCAAGCGCGGAAGCCATTAGGGGAAAGGTCAACTTGGACGACACCGAGGCCAAGTGGCTTTCCCATGCCGAGACGTAGATAACCAACCCGATCTGATGGGGTTCTACTCATGTGCTGTCGACGCCGGGTCTGAGGAACGAGATTCGATGAATCCAGAATCCAAAGGAGGCATGAGAGCTCAAAATGAGTTAGTGCCTCAAAATGAATGGTTGCTTCGAACTGTGTGCCCGCTTTGACGTATGACTTCACCTCGGATGTAACCTTGTCGGTGTCGCCCTGTGTTTTGAGTGCCTTCTCGGGAAATCCGCTCTCTTTGTCAATCAATTCCCATGCGTTTCGGTCGATGGGGTAAGTAGTGGCCCCGAGCGCCTGTTCAGGCTCGGTTGAGAAATACTGACTTCGCTTAACCTTCTTTCCAAATGAGTTGATGTTAGAGCCGTCGATACGTGTTAAGAACCGCCGAGCAGAGGAAGGGCGAGGATTCAAGAGTGGCCTCAACCTCAGTGAAGATACCCCTTGTCCCGCACCGTCGGAGTAACGAACATCAGTCACTGAGATTCGTCCCTGAAATGAAGAGGCGGGCTCTCTGCCGCGGTCAGGGTTTGATGTGGTTTTGTCGATGTGTGCTACGTAGCCAAACAAGCGATCGGCTGGAGATAGTTCGCAGAAATGCTCGGCAGGGGCTATGTGAGATCGCCTTGCAACTGCCAGCGGAGACATTGTGTAAGCGTTGCGTCCGACGGAAATAGGTACTAGTGTATCTACTACTATTTTGCCTATTGGGTTCTCTGACAGAAGTGAGTAAGCAAAGAAACTGTCAGTTTTCTTAGTGAGTATCTCTTCGTATTGGCGAATGTAGATGTTTGGGGTGCTTCCCGTTTCGCTATCCCAGTTTTGTGAATAGCTCGCGAGTACTTGGAAATATTTCTCGATGGGAGATGGATGGCTGTCGGTTCCTTCGGGGATAGACGCCGTTTTGTTAGGTCCGCCGCGCTCTATGAAGAAAACGCGTTCCGCCATTTTTTTGCCGAAGGTGCTAGCACCCTTTTCAAGGTCGTCCGGGTCCGTGGTGATATAAACATATCCTCCCTGTTTGATTAGTGTCTCATTTAAGTCTTCCCCGGTGAGTATGTTCTCGTCAAACAGTGGAACACGCTCCTGTGGTTTAGTGTTAGTGTAGAGGGCATAGATGAACCAGTATGCGTATGTCCCATTGTCGACTAGCTTTGCGTCGAACTCTACTCGACGGTACCGTTTACCTTGGGTTGGACGAATTAGTGCTAATAAGCGTTTGTTGTTCATTCTTGGAGCGAACTTTGTATTACTTCCTTGTCTTGTTCGAAGTGTCGCAGCCATCATGACGGGAATTGGCCGACTGTTGTTATTTCTTTTAACTGATGGCAGTCTGTCGTGGGTTCCGGTAAGCAAAATCGCTGTTCTCTTATTAGGTTGCACGAGTGTGGGGACGAGATTTTGGCATTCTGCGGGATCCATACGATATGTGAGGGGTTCTGAGTAGTCTCCGAA
>CALIZH010000244.1 GCA_938028585.1 uncultured Actinomyces sp.
ACATAATAGTATGGCGATGCTATTATCGCCTGCATTGGGTGGGGGAGTAGGGTCGTCAGAGGATAGGTATATTGCGAGAAACATGTCATCAATGGCTTGCGTACCTCCATGTCTTCCAACCCATGAGGCTGGGGTGGTTGGCCCTGGATCATTCTCCCATCCGTGATGTTCAGCGTACTCAATAAACTGATTCTTGAGTTCTTTTGGATCTGTGTTGTCATCTCTGAACCATCGTCTTAGACGAAGTCCCGGATACTTTTGTTCAAACCATTTTGGGAGCGGGGAGTCGTTGGTCTGAATAGCCTCGTGGCCGAGGATTTTCTTTTTTCCCATCGGGTCGTTCTTGAGTTTTTTAAGACGTTTTGCTGTGTATGATAAAGGGCCTCCTGGGCCATAGGCCCAGGTAAGGCCGCCCCCGACAGCTAGGCCTCCTGCGAGTGTGCTGCAGCCGATTCTTGCCAGCAGTTTTCTCCGAGATGGGTGGTGTGGAGGTAGTGTGGTGAACTCTGTGGAAGTGGTGGAACTGGCGTGGGGGTGCGGCATTGCCGTAGTCATGTCACAATTATATATAGTTTGATGTGATAGGTGCGCAGATTTGCGTGCTGATGTTTGTCAGTAGTTCCTGGCTGAAATTTGAAGGTGGGCTCCTGTGCCTCCTCAACTTGGAATGGGGTTCGCCAATTTTAGTTGTGGTGTTGTTCGCGCTCATTATGAGGATCGATTGTTGTGATGGATTATGTTCTGAAGTGCGGGATACTGGAGCGTACTAGGTGCGGCCGGGTGGCTTCAGGAGATCCGAGGGGCGGGGGTACTCTCACTGTGTCGGTTCCCCGTTGCGCGCGGTAACACCTTTCGTCTCGGCTGCGAAGTGTTGCGGTGATAGTTATACAGATGAGTCTGGATCGACGGCTAAGGTGTAGTCGATGATGACTAGAACTTTCCCGTTTTTGGACGGCTCTCTTCCCTCGAATCCAATATATAGCTCCATGTAGTCGTCGGGTTTTCGGTGTGCGTGTTGGGCAATCCACGCCGTAGGGGTGGTGATGCGGGTTTCTTCTTCCCATCCGTGAGACTTTGCGTAGTCTATGAACTCGTTCCTGAGTTGCTCGGCAGGTTTTGATGGATCTTGGAACCATCGTTCGAGATGAACTCCTGGGTACTTCCAGGTCGTCCATCCGGGGAGCTCAGACTCTTCTGTGCGGACGGCGGTGAGGCCAAGGATGGTCTTGGCTCCCATGGGGTCGTTTTTGAGGGCTCTTAAGGCTCTTGCCTCATATGACAGGGGACCTCCTGGGCCGAAGGTCCAAGTCAGTCCGCCTCCGACGGCCAGTCCTCCGACAAGAGCCCCGCAGCCAATGCGAGTCAATAGCTTGCGGCGAGATAGGCGCGAGGGCGGGGTTATGGATTCTGATGCAGGGGTATGAGGCTCCGGGACTGCCGTAGTCATGTTACAATTTTATATAGTTCAGGAGCAAGAGGCGTATGGAATAGTGCACTGACGTTTGTCAGTACTTTGGAGGTGAATCGAGTTCTTTGTGTTTGGGGTGTTGTGGGTGGGCTTATCAGTGGGGTTTAGCCTCGACTTTTCATCGGCTGGCTGAGTGAGGCTGGGTGGCATCGTTGCCGGTGCTGTGAGTGGATTACGGCAGGTGTATGTGACGATCTGCCGCGTGTCGGGCTGCAATGGTCGGGCCATTCCAAGAGGCAGGGGTCTTCCTTCAGAATCGTGGCGGACAAGAGGTAGAGTCGCCAAGCAGAGTCGCGGGAATGAGGTGGTTGACTTTAGCGGAAGCAGGCGGGCTGAATA
>CALIZH010000245.1 GCA_938028585.1 uncultured Actinomyces sp.
CACGGGCGGCGTGGACATCCACTCGGACGGCTCGGGCGACGCGAACGGCGACGCGGAGCCTGACCGTCTCGTCCCCCGCGTGAGGGAGGCATCTGACGCGCCGAGCCCCGGCCTCGTATCGAACGAGGTCGGGGCCCAGTCTTGCGCGAACGCGCCCACGCATGCTCGTGATCGCCGGGAAAGTGTGCGAGAAACCGGCGGCGAGCGGTCGCGTGGGCGCGTCCGTTTACACAGAACGTTCCAACAGAGAGCAATACTCGGAAGAAACAGTGACTAGCGTAACAGCCGTCGGGTTGTCGCGTGCGCGTTTGGGTGATCGATTTTCGGCGTATTTTCACTTCGCTCTTCGCGCCTTTTTCGACAGAAACGACCGGCCCTTTCGGGCGTTCCGGTCACCAACGAGGGGTTTTCATCCTTCGTCTGAGTCACCCGCGATGTGCCAGAACTGGAGGACGAACTTCTCCTCGTCCCAGTCGTCGTCGTGAATGTAGGAACCGTCGAAGCGCTCGACCATTTCGGAGGCGCGGGTGCAGGCTTCGACGGCCTCGAGGATGCCGAGGGCGATGAGGGCACGACCCAGTCGGTGATGCAGAGCTTGCAGGTGCCCGAGGTGACGTCCTTGCGGCACTCGCTGCCCACGCGCGTGATGCGCGCGCGAATCTGCGCCTTTGCCGCGCGCATGTCCTTGCCTTCTCTTTCATCCGATTGTGGGTAGCCGAGCAGGATACGGCAGGGGTGCTAAGAAGCGCAAGGACGAGCGCGGGTCCTTTGGCCGACCACCTCCACCGTCCGCCGCGGTCGGCCAGTAGCCGACACAACCACCGCGTTTCTTCGCCCCTCTGGGTGCCAACTGCCAACCAATGTCCCCATACAGGCGCAACGAATGCACACCACAGAAGTTGGGTTTACGTCTCAGTCGACCATCGACACTTGTAACTGAGCGTCGGCAAGGTATACTGCCGGAAGGAGTGGGAATCCCCCTGAACTAGTCTTGAAATAATAGACCGTCAGAACGTTCGGGCAATGGGCCTCGCTCCTCATTTTTTGCGGGCGTTCTTCTTCGATTTATCCCGAGCCCACGCACTCGAGGAGGCGACAGAACGTTTCTGATCGTCACTGATGGTGTTTGTCGCTACTGATACAAGAAAAGGTGCAGCCGTAGGAACGGACTGCACCTTGTGGAGGATCGTCCCCGCCTGTGCGGGGAGGCGATCACCCTCGGGCGGATTCGATACCGCCGTGAGTAGGGCGATCCTGCTGTCCGACGCGAAGCGTATAGGGTGGACTGCCTTCTTGACCCCTACCTGCAGGTATCATAACGCATTTTCAATCAGTCCAACAGGAAATGCGAACGGTGGCACTACAGCGATGTACTGCATGGCCTCAAGCCCACTCGCGTGGAGAAAACAACGAGGGTGGCCCGCCTGCCCGGGGATCACTCCCAGGTGGGCTGGCTACCACCCTCATACGCAGCTTATCACTATTTCGGGAAGGACTCATCCCCGCTCACAGGGAAGATTCTGATCAAACCAGTGTCATCAGGGAAGCATCGTTCGCACGTCCTTCTTGACCGAAACCAACCTTGAGGCTAGTTGACGCAGCGAGAGGATACTGTAGGGCGTCTGGTAACAGAGCGCTCAAAGGGAGTCGCTTCGACGGCTTCGGGTGCGGGACTGCCTTCGGCTTCAGGGTGTAAAGACCCCATGTACCAAGAAGTCCTCTCACTTCCCTTTGCTCCTGAACTATGTTCAGGAGCTTTTCTATGCCAACTTTATTACGCAATTTCCGATCAAGGACTATCTCAACTCAGACAGGGAATGAATCACTAATCCCCTTTGATACACTTCCACACGCCCGCGCGTGGGATCCACTTGGCTGGGAATCAATCACCAATCCCCTTTGATACACTTTCACGGATTAATGGGATCGATGAGCGCGGCTGGGAATCAATCACCAATCCCCTTTGATACACTTAGGTCAGGCTGCTGAGAGTGGAGCGAACGCTGGGAATCAATCACCAATCCCCTTTGATACACTTACGCAAAACAATTCATATGGGACAATGAGCTGGGAATCAATCACCAATCCCCTTTGATACACTTCTGCTAGGCTTAAGACATCGGCAAGGGGGCTGGGAATCAATCACCAATCCCCTTTGATACACTTGTGTCGCGTCGTTCCACGCCCGGGAATCGCTGGGAATCAATCACCAATCCCCTTTGATACACTTTTGACCCCTTAACGACCGTCCCTAGCTCGCTGGGAATCAATCACCAATCCCCTTTGATACACTTCCACCCGAAGGCGCGTCGTCGCCACTGTGCTGGGAATCAATCACCAATCCCCTTTGATACACTTAACCCCCGTCCGAGTAACCATCAACGCAGCTGGGAATCAATCACCAATCCCCTTTGATACACTTAGCGGGACGGCGGCTGTAATGATCCCGTGCTGGGAATCAATCACCAATCCCCTTTGATACACTTTGACGGGTTGAGGGGTCTCGGCGTGGCGGCTGGGAATCAATCACCAATCCCCTTTGATACACTTCGGCGCGACCATTACCGAAGTCCGCGAAGCTGGGAATCAATCACCAATCCCCTTTGATACACTTATTTCCGAGGCCAACCTCACCGCTAAGTGCTGGGAATCAATCACCAATCCCCTTTGATACACTTAGGGTCAGCGCCTGGGACTTGCGCAGAAGCTGGGAATCAATCACCAATCCCCTTTGATACACTTGTGTCGCCGGAATGGATCGGCCGCTTGGGCTGGGAATCAATCACCAATCCCCTTTGATACACTTGCGGTTGTAGAACGCGCCCACAATGCCGGCTGGGAATCAATCACCAATCCCCTTTGATACACTTGTTTCAACCTTGACGCGCTCCTGCGCGCGCTGGGAATCAATCACCAATCCCCTTTGATACACTTCAGTCTCACGACGCCGTCGCCTCCTACCGCTGGGAATCAATCACCAATCCCCTTTGATACACTTCGCGCACGGTGCGCGGTTCGTCGGTTTCGCTGGGAATCAATCACCAATCCCCTTTGATACACTTTGGAAATCCAGTCGAGGGAGTTTGTGTAGCTGGGAATCAATCACCAATCCCCTTTGATACACTTAGTCAGGAAGATGCTCACCAGGTGATGTGCTGGGAATCAATCACCAATCCCCTTTGATACACTTTCCGTGCGCTCGGAGCCCTGCGAGGCGTGCTGGGAATCAATCACCAATCCCCTTTGATACACTTCGCGAACGGTGCGCGGCTCGTCGGTCGCGCTGGGAATCAATCACCAATCCCCTTTGATACACTTTCGTCTTGCCTGCGAGCTGGTCGATGCTGCTGGGAATCAATCACCAATCCCCTTTGATACACTTCCGCCGTCATGACTGTTCGACTCGTTCCGCTGGGAATCAATCACCAATCCCCTTTGATACACTTGGCATGATCAACGGCATTCGATCCATGGGCTGGGAATCAATCACCAATCCCCTTTGATACACTTCCGGTAATCTCCCAGTGGCGCGTCCCAGGCTGGGAATCAATCACCAATCCCCTTTGATACACTTGACCGACTCCGAGGATCGTGTCTTGTGTGCTGGGAATCAATCACCAATCCCCTTTGATACACTTGCAATCGAGCAGACACGCGGCGAGGTCAGCTGGGAATCAATCACCAATCCCCTTTGATACACTTCGGGCCATCGTGGACGGTCTCGCCACCCGCTGGGAATCAATCACCAATCCCCTTTGATACACTTGCGCCGCGCTTGCGGTCCTCCAGGTACTGCTGGGAATCAATCACCAATCCCCTTTGATACACTTGCGACGGATGGGTTCTCATCAGGACCAAGCTGGGAATCAATCACCAATCCCCTTTGATACACTTTGCGTCGCGCACGCGCACAGGTAATCCGGCTGGGAATCAATCACCAATCCCCTTTGATACACTTGCGTCCTCGAGGGTGAGGCGTTCGCGCGGCTGGGAATCAATCACCAATCCCCTTTGATACACTTCTCGCTCAGGACTTCGTCACCCTTGAAGGCTGGGAATCAATCACCAATCCCCTTTGATACACTTAGATCCCCTAGTTTTCCCTGAAATACAGAGGAAAACCAGGGGATCTTCGTTAGAAAATCATGAGCTGCTCCGGCGAGCCACGCTCCTTCCGAGGCTTCGCGTTCTCAAAACGTAGTCCCGTCGCCCACTGCCGATCCGTCAGCGCCAGCACCCGCACCTGCCCACCCTCCGGCAAGTGAGTCTTGATCGCCCGCAGCGTCGCATGATCCTGACCACCGGTCGGCCAATATTTCACGTACACGCTGAACTGCACCATGCAGAAGCCCCAGTCCAGCAGGTCATTGCGAAAACGCGTTGCCTCGCGACGCTGCTTCTTCGTCTCCACGGGGAGATCGAACATCACCAGGCACCACATCGCGTCATCCGCCATGTCAATCCCCCGCACCCACGGACGACGGACCCTGCCACGACAACACATTGAGACGATCGATGTCACCCTCCACGTAGCGGCCGAAAGACTGGGCCAAAGCCTCGGCAACGGCCGGGATACCATGACCGACTCCATCAAAGCGCTGCGACGCGGCAGCCACAAGAAGCTGCTTCACCGAACGATCCGAAGGAGACGCCGTGGGCGGGAGCTGCAGGGCGACCTCATCGATCGCCGGTCTAAATGGTTCGATCAAATCGTCGGCAAGGGCGAAGGCATTGCCTCGGCCTCGGTGGAATACTCCGAGTGCGGGCGCCAGCCCCGCCGCCAGAACAGCGCGCATCAGGTGCCCGCGCAGCACCGAATACCCGTAATCCAGACAGGCATTCGCGCCAATTAACTGCCCCGCCGCAGGCTGACGACCCACGCCCTTACCCAGAGTACGCGACCAGTACAGCCGCGCCGCCTGGGCTTCCACGTTTCCAGGGTCGCCCGAACGAACCTGATCCGCAAAAGCGAGCAGTTCCCCGCTGCCCCGAATCTTGAGGTTTTCCAGAACCGATGCCTGTCCCTCGATCTTTGCACGAATGAGACGCGCCCATGCGTTCTTCTTACGCGGGAGGGAGACCTCCGCCTGCGCTCGGTGGCGGGCTGCTACTCGACCATGATCTGACCACGAGTAGCAGCCACCCTCCGGAATACCCCTCCAATCACAGAAGAGCACAGCGACATCCGCCTCGGCCAAACGATGCAGAACAGCGGCGCTCAAAGTGACCTTCATGCCGACGAGGATGACTGCAACCTCGGCAACGGGAATGATCGTCGGCGCACCCTCACCAGGACACACCTCGACCCCACCACGTGTTGATCGAAGCTCACCCTCGAATCCACACAGGTCGATCACACGCCACTGCTCTGCCATGACAACCTATTCCAAAACCGTTGTAACCGGCATCGAATTTTCTGAAGACAAACGTTCTTCTCCTAAACAATTTCGCCGAATAACTGTTACTCGGCACGAACTCAACAGCTTTTGAATACCGATCTGCCAGCCTTTCGTATCAAGAACTTTGCGCAAAGCACCCTTCTCATCGTCCTCGAGCCCCTCCTTCGCGAGAAGATACGGTCGCAACTTCATCCGTTGAGCCTCTGGAAAACCTGCTACTTTCCAGGCAGACAGCTCCGGATATGCACCTGTTACCTCGCCGATGATCCCTTCATCAAAAGCGCTACTGTCAACACGCAATTCATCGCCTCGAACAAGCCAACCAATCTGTCTTGCCGTTTCGCTAACCAAGGCCTTCCTAATCTTTGGGTCAGCAGCACGCATCGAGATCGTTGAGGGCTTAAGCGGCGCGGTGAACACATCCCTGTCTTTCATACGCATCAGGTCGACCTGGAAGACTCGGACCATCGCGTAAACAGGTTTTTTCCCCTCGATGCGGTAGATCCTGGCGTGATGAATCGCTCCACTAAGATCAACGTACCCTCCTCGCACCTTCAAACATGCTTTAATTCCTTCCTTCGAATATTCGAAGAAGTTGAGCAGCTCCGTCGGGCCGACGCGCGTGCCGTTCACGGAGATCGTCCGATTCAGGTTTTCAGGAAGCCCCTTCTTCGGGTCAAAGTCCGGGCAGCGCGTGAGCGCTGTCCATAGCGCGGGCGTCTCAGCGCGGTCGATCAGCTCAACGGGGAGCGCGTCCCCAAGCCTGTGCTGCTCGCCGCACCCCTTCGTGATGATCTGCTCGCCATCCGGCGTCTTCGGAGGACAGAAGGAGTGGACGGTCGCATCGTGAATGACGCTCGATCCAACGCGCAGACGAATGTTCTCGACGAAAGGAATCGCGTTATCACTCAACGCAATGTTGAAGAGCTCGACGCCGCGAAGCATCGACTCGCGCCACGACTCGAAGCGGTTCGAAGCCTCGCCAGGCTTCCCATAGAAGTTCTTCCACGTCTCCTCGAGGCCCGCGATACGCTGCGCATCGCGCATGTTCACACGCAGCGCGAGGGTACGGGACACCGACGGATTCATCAGCGCGATAACGAGCGCATCCATCGCGTGGTGACGCCTGTCGAAACGGGTCTTGCCCCGACCGCCGATCAGGTTAACTCGACTCTCGAAGCCCGAGGCCTTCCGGGCCTCCGCCGTTAGCTGACCACGGTAAACACCCACGGAAGGCACTGCCTCTTCGTCGCGCGTGCGGTAGAAGCCCTCGATACGAGTCCTCAGTTCAACAGCCATCCATGCGACAGACTCCATGGAGCGACCATCGAACTCTTCGTCCGGCTTACGAGACTTGAGACGGGCAGACACCTCGCGCTGCAGCTGCTTGAACTGCTTGGGCGACATGCCGTTATCGCGCACCCAGAGCTTCACACGATCAAGAGCGCCCTTCAGGGAAACGCCCGTATTCGCCCGATCAGACGACGCCCACGCGGCAAACGGAACGGCCCCCTTCTTGTGGTTACACGTACGACACACCGCAGCCAGGTTGGCGCGATCGTTCGTTGAGGACCCATCCGCACGCGGAACAATATGGTCCATTTCCGCCGTCGTGAACGTAATTTCAGTGCCGCAGTAAAGGCACTCATTGTTTTGCCTCTGCAACGCGAAGTAGCGGATCTGGTCGGAACGACGCACCCTACCGGAGAGCTTCAGCTGTGCCGCCATCTCAGCGACGGCCGCAGCGTTCGCACTGCGCCGCCTATCGTTTTCACGCATGAGCTCACGGGCAACACGCTCCGATCCCAGACCGTCACGCGCATGCTCGATGTTGATGACCGTCGGCTCGCCCCAGCGCTCGGTCGCCGCATGCAGCCATCGGCTCACTTGCTTGAGCACGCGATCGACGGCCGGATTGCCCGTCGGCGTACCGATCGGCTCCACTGCAGGCTTCCAGTCGTCTCCGACATTGAATTCCAGACGACGCGCAGTGTGCAGATCAACGCCATCACGCAGCATCCTGTCCGTCAGGCGACGAAGGCTATCCAGCGAGTATGCCGCTCGCCCCTGGGGCAGCGAGATCTTCTCAAACTCTAGCTGGTCGTCCTCTGTCGCCTGCTCGAGCAGCTCCGCGACCTCATCGTTCACGTCGCTGCTATCTTCGGAGCCGCCGGAGTTCGAGAAGGCGTCCACAAAGTAGCCGCGCTGCTCATCATCCGCGTCTTTCCACCACTCCTTGAGCCACTTGACCTTGCAAGCCAGGATCTTCTCGGTGGTGACGTCGGTTGGAGGATTGCGCAGGACCGGCGACCCATCGAACGAGGCCTTCGCTGTACCACGCAGATCCGAACGCTCGATACCAAGGTTATCCGCCAGATCCTGCCAGGTGACCTCCTGCTTCAGGCCCACGACGAGAAGAAAGTCAGTGAGTCCCTGCAGTTCCTCCGGAGTCAACGGCCGCTCCGCACGGCCCTCGCGAACACGCAGGTTCGCCAGCACACTAACGATGCGGAACTTCTGGAAGGCAGGGTGTGCTTTCTCCGCACGCACATGTTTGCCCTGACCCGGCAGCTCGTCGTAGCCCACGAGTCCTCGTTCCTTCGCGCTGCCCTTGGGGGACTTCGCCTGGAAGACGGCTCGGATCAGCCGATCACGGTCAGCAGGATCAATCTGCTGCACCTCGCAGATCCGCCGGATTTCCTCAGCGTTGTCACTCTGATGAAGCTTGCCCGCGAGGATACCCTTGGGGCCGCGCAGCTTGGGTGTGCCAGCCTTCTTCACATAGTCGGGGTGAGCGAGGTACGCATCAACGAGCTGCCCGGGGGTCGCGTCAGCCGGGAAGCTCCTACCGAGGGATGTACTGATGCGCTCATTCAGTCCCTTGAGGAAATCACTCGGCTCGGCGGGCTGCAGCAGACTCTCCACCTTGGCGTAGGGATTACGCCAGCCGCGGTGCCGGGCGATGTGGCGGAGAGCGATCGACAGCGCAGCCTTTCTCTTATCATCATCGGCGATATACCCCTCGAGTAGCTTCGAGCGCATATGCCAGGGCTCACGAGGATCCTTGAAAGCCATCAGGTCAGGCAACGGCCATCCGAACTCCTTGGAGAGAACGCGATCCAGATTCACCAGGCGCTGATGGCGCGTGCGGTAGAGACGGCGCGTCCGGCGGGCAACACCTGCCGTCAGCTTGCGGCTCTTCGCCGCCTTGTTCTCATTCGGGTCGACGCCAGCGTCGTGAATGAAAACCATGGAGTTCAGCAGTTTGACGGGCTGATCTGCGCGGTCGACCTCGACCGCGCAGAAGCCGATTGAACGAAGGCCGACATCCATGCCGACTCGGTAGCGGATACCCGGAATGTTTTCTGAGGACGTAACCATAGGCACATAGTGTCACACCGCACACACATTTGCGTACGCTTTAAAAAATTACCGGGTCCTTCGCGAAGAAGGACCCGGTGGAGCATTCGGAGCCGCTAACGAGTCGACTCTTACTAGGAATCAATCGCTTACAGCATACCTCCCCAATTCCAGAGATGCAAGCCACATCCGGGAAGACTTTTCAGCGAGCCCACCCCACCCACTTCCGCGCGCCACTGCGACACGAGGGGCGCGATCCTGAAACAA
>CALIZH010000246.1 GCA_938028585.1 uncultured Actinomyces sp.
CATTCCTGCCGCAACAACATCCCTTGGTCGGGCAATGATCGGCTCACATCCTGGAGCAATCGACCTCGACGCATGGATCGCCGCAGTAGATTCGCCAAAAGACCAACTCAGGCAGCGCCTCGAAGATGAAATCGACCGCGTACGCACCCACGGATACGCGATTGAAATTGAAGAAAACGAGCCCGGAATCGCCTGCGTCGGAGTCCCCGTATTAGTTTCCGGTCAGCCACGCATGGCTGTATCAATAACCATGCCTATCGAGCGTTGCAGCCATGAGCGGCTCCACGACCTTGCTGCCCTCATCACGAACAGCATTGCCAACGCCCAGCTTGCCGAAATCACCACACTTCCGCTCCGCCCGTAGAACACGCGGAAACCGTCATCCACAAACCTCACACCCCAAGGAGTAACAGTGTCACTCAATGAGATCCTGGCCGGTCGTCGTCGTTGAAAGTGCGCAGCAGGGCGTCCAGGTCGGACACGCACTGCTCAAGGGCGGAATCACCACCGCTGAAGTCACTTTCCGCACTGCTGCCGCACCCCAGGCAATCGCCGAAATGTCCCAGATCGAAGGTCTTGTCGTTGGTGCGGGAACCGTTCTGAACCCCAAGCAAGCACAGGCAGCAATCGAAGCCGGTGCTCGCTACATCGTTTCTCCCGGTTTCTCTGCAGATGTCGTTCGTTTCTGCCAAGAAGCAGACGTTCCCGTCCTTCCCGCCTGCCCCGATCCGACGCTCATCATGGCGGCACTGGAACTCGGCCTCGATGTCGTTAAATTCTTCCCCGCCAACATCATGGGTGGCATTCCCGCCATTAAGTCTTATGCCGCAGTCTTCCCCGGCCTGCGCTTCGTTCCTACCGGCGGCGTTTCCGCCTCCAATCTCTCCGAATACCTTGCAGTCCCGCAGATCGCGGCTTGCGGTGGTTCGTGGATGGTCAAGAAGAACCTTGTTGAAGAAGAAGCGTGGGACACCATCGCCTCCCTTTCCGCTGAAGCTTCCCAAATTGCAAAGGAGTGCGGTCGATGAGCCTGAACCTTCGTCCTTCATCAGAATGCACCTACGACATCGTCTCCCTGGGTGAAGTGATGCTTCGCCTCGATCCGGGTGAGGGTCGAGTGCGTACCGCCCGTTCTTTCCGCGCCAGTGAAGGCGGCGGAGAATACAACGTTGCTCGAGGCCTTCGACGCTGCTTTGGTAAGCGCGGAGCAATCGTCACGTCCTTGGTTCACGATGAGGTTGGCCGCCTGCTTGAAGATCTGATCCTCACCTCCGGTCTTGATACCCAGTTCATTCAGTGGGTTGAGTCCGATGGAGTGGGTCGAGCAGCGCGCAACGGCCTGAATTTCACCGAGCGCGGTTTCGGTGTCCGAGGCGCAT
>CALIZH010000247.1 GCA_938028585.1 uncultured Actinomyces sp.
CGCGCCTCTTCTTGGATCAGGTGCGCAAGTTCCCCGAAGTAGGGCCACGCAAGGTTGGGGATAGCGAGCGCCAAGGTGTGTGTCTGACCTTGGCGAAGGCGCTGCGCAGCAATGTTTGGCCGATAACCCAGTTGACGGATTGCATCCTCAACTGCCTTCCGCGTAGCAGGGGAGATGTGCGGAAAGTTGTTTACTACGTTTGAAACCGTGCGCTGTGAGACGCCGGCAAGTTGCGCAACATCGCGCATGTTTGGCCGTGAAGATTTCATGTGCGTCTCCATAAAGTGTTGTTAACGCCGATCTCATCAGGGATTACTGCTTCAGTCTACTGAAAATTCTGGTTGGCTGCTGAGGAATTCTCATTAATTTGCTACGTTGCAATTCTGTGGCAAATCATGCATGATGATCCCATGAAGGTCAACGTAGACACTTTCGATGCATGGAGTGACGCGAATTATCCGCGCCCGGATCTCTGTCGTGAATCCTGGCTGAATCTCAATGGCCAGTGGTCCTTCACCACAGATTCACGTGATGAGGGACTTACTCTGGGCTGGTACCTCCCCGGAGTCACCTTCTCCAAGACGATTACTGTCCCCTTCCCGCCCGGAAGCCCGGACAGTGGGTGGAGCGGGGAACGATCCGATGTCGTCTGGTACCGGCGCACCATTACCCCTGAAGACATTCAGCGGGCAGGTGCTGATAACACTTCCTCGCGCCAGCATCTGCGTATTCATTTCGAAGCGGTTGATTTTACCTGTGATGTCTGGATTAACGGCCGTCACCATATGCACCACGAAGGTGGGTATACGCCCTTCACCATCACCGTTGATTCATCCGATTATTTGGATGAAGGCCTTGAACTCGTCGTCCGCGCACAGGACCGCCTTGACGCAGTGGATCAGCCGCGCGGCAAACAAGACTGGCAAGAAAACCCCCACGGTATTTGGTATCACTCGGTCGTCGGAATCTGGCGCGATGTCTGGATGGAAGTTGTCCCCGAAGGCTACATTGAGTCACTGACCTGGTCTTGGGATATTGAGAATGCTCAAGTCACCTGCGATATCGCACTATCGGGTCTGCGTGAAGTCAGCGGAGACATCGACCCGATTGAGGCCAGTTTGACCCTTGAACTTGCGGGCGAAACCCTGGCTGCAAGTATGGTCCGGATGCGCTCGCGTTCCCTTCGCCTCGTCGCTCAAATCCCCGGGCTGGCAAACCGACAGGAATGGGGGCGCTTACTGTGGTCACCCGCCCACCCCAACCTCATCAATGCGCGGATCTGCGTTGGTGATGACGAGGTTGTTTCCTACGTCGGTATCCGCGATGTCAGCCTTTCGCATCGCTATTTGGAAATCAACCACCAGCCCACCTACCTGCGCGGTGTTCTGGACCAGGGCTACTGGCCCTCGTCCTACTTCACTGCCCCCAGTCCACAGGCCTTGAAGGCGGATCTGGAACTGGCCCGCGATATGGGCTTCAACTTCGTCCGTATCCACGAGAGAAGTGCGGATCGACGCACACTGACGTGGGCTGATCGCATGGGAATGATGGTGTGGGGAGAATCTGCATCCGCCTATGCCTTTAGTGACCGGGCAGTCACCGTGACCACGCAGGAATGGCACGATCTGGTTTTACGCGATCGCAACCATCCCAGCCTGATTGTGTGGGTGCCCTTCAATGAAAGCTGGGGAGTGGACCTGATCGTCACCTCACCAAAGCAGCAGGCCTTCGTGCGCTCGGTCGTTGCTTTAACCGAAGCACTTGATGGAACTCGTCCGGTCATCGCCAACGATGGCTGGGAGCAGCTAGAGACTCCGATCGTGACGACTCACGACTATGGCGTCTATGGTGAGCAACTCCGCGTCAACTACGCCGATCGTGAATCGATTGCAGAGCTGGTTAACGGAGTGGGCCCGCAAGGACGCAAGATCCTACTTGGCGAAGCCTGGAGCGATGATCGCCCCGTTATGGTCACGGAGTTCGGTGGGATTTCGCTGCCTCTGGATGCAGAGGATGCGTGGGGCTATGCAGTTGTCCCCACTGTCGAGGCCTATGAGGAGCGCGTGAGCGGGCTTTTCGATGCTCTTGAATCCTCGCCCATTCTGGCTGGCTTCTGCTACACGCAACTGACGGATACCCGTCAGGAAACCAACGGCCTCGCCGACGAAAATCGCAATCCCAAGCTTCCATTGGAGGTTATCCGAGGATTTGTCACCAGTTCTGCTCGCCAGAGCGGGCAAATCCGGCCTCGCACGATTGTCGAGGCCAGTGCGGTGCTTGGCACCGATGAGCGAAGCGCCGTTTCACGGGCCTTTGAAGGTGATCGCGATGCCTAAAGCCCGGGTTCTCCGTCGGTGGGCAACGAACTTCGCTTTCACCCTGCCCTTCCTGATTTTCTACGGGGTCTTCATCCTCTTTCCCGTGGTCCAAGCGATTCTGATGTCCTTCTTTGAATGGGATCTGCTGGGTAGCACCCGGGAATGGATCGGGCTTGAAAACTACACCCACATGCTCGGCGGTACCGGCCTGGTCTGGGACGTCACTTCGATGTGGCTTATCCGGGTGCTGTGCTTGGCCTGCGGAGTGTATGTGGCCATCAAGGCAGTGCGTGAAGGTGACCTCAACTCAGGACGCATTCTGTTGATCGTCACTCTGGTCGGCGCAGCGATTCTCTTGGGAATCCACCCTGGAGATGGTGGTTCCTGGTCTGATCCGCGTTTCTGGAACGCGATGATGAACACCGCGGTCTTTACCCTGGTGTCGACCCCCATCATCGTTGGACTCGGCCTGATCTACGCGCTTCTCCTTCAGCGTGGTGGGAAAGCCTCTGCGTTCTATCGCGCGGCATTCTTCGTCCCCTATGTTCTTCCGGTTTCGGTGGCCACGCTGATCTGGGGCTATATGCTCAACCCCTCGAGAGGCATTGTCGCGCGCTTCACCGAATACATGGGATGGGGAACCATTGCGTGGCTCTCGGATCCCAAATGGGCAATGTCTGCAATCGTTGTGACGACCGTGTGGTGGACCGTTGGATTCAACCTCATCCTCTTCGGTGCGGGATTGCAAGACATTGATCCGACTTTGTACGAGGCCGCAAGCTTGGACGGCGCGAATTCTTTCCAAAAGTTTGTCAGCATCACCCTTCCCGGTCTGCGCCACGCAACGGTACTGGTCCTCGTCACCCAGATCATCGCCTCGTTCCAGATCTTTGGTCAGGTCAACATCATGACGGCCGGAGGCCCGGGCGGTACGACCGATGTTCTGGTGCGCTACATCTATCAGACCGGTTTCAGAGACACTCAACTTGGCTATGCCTCGGCAATGTCCCTGGTGCTCTTCGTCCTGATGGTCTTCATCTCTTTGATCCAATTCCTGATCTCACGGCAAAGGAGCCGCTGACATGCGCGAGAAACTCAAGTCGTGCGGCTACCACGTCGTCATGATGGCACTTGCTCTGCTGTGGCTTATTCCGCTGCTGTGGACGCTGGTGATCTCTTTGAGTTCGAACTCGTCATTGAAGACGAACTCGCAGATCCTCATGCCCACAGAACCGACTCTGTCGAACTATGCCGATGTTTTCCGGACTGGCTTGGCTGGTCGTTGGTTCCTCAACTCGATGATCGTCTCGATCACTGCCACGGTTATTACGGTGATCATCTGCGCTGCTGCCGGTTATGCATTCGCGAAGCTTCCCTTCCCCGGGCGAACCATTGTTTACGGACTGACCTTGGCCGGAATGATGGTTCCCAAAGAAGCGATGTTCGTTCCCCTGTTCATGATGTTTTCCGAGGCCGGGCTGGCGAATTCCTATATTGCGCTGATTTTCCCCCGGGTTGCCTTCCCCTTGGGCGTGTTCATCATGACTCAGTTCTTCTCGCAGGTGCCCAGCGAAATGGAGGAAGCCGCGCAGGTTGATGGGGCTTCACCCGTGAGGATTTTCTTCTCCATCATGGTGCCCCTTGCGCGACCGGCTCTGATCGCGCTTGCGACCTTCTCCTTCGTTCAAACCTGGAATGACTACCTGTGGCCATTGGTCTCGGCGACAAAGCCCGAAATGTTCACGGTGACGACCGGTTTGGCCTCCCTGCAGGGAACATTCGCACAATCGACGGAATTGGGTTCGCTTATGGCCCGAGGAATTGTCGGTGCGGCGCCCCTGCTCATCGTCTTCCTGCTGCTTCAGAAGTATCTGATCCGAGGAATCTCACTATCCAGTGGCGATAAGTAGGCATCGCCACCTGCGCCACACGCCTGATCGTCACTGCCGGGAAAGGGAAACTCGGCCTCGGCAATGAGGATCTTACCCACACGAAAACTCACCATTCACCACACAACGAAAGGCATGACAATGCGACAAGGACGCGCACTGACACGTCACGCGGGAATCGGTGCATGCGCACTGGCGACGACCGCGCTCTTTGTACTCACCGGATGTGGAGTGAACTCCGCCTCCTCCTCAAAGACTGTTGACGGAGCGGCAATTGCTTCCGTCAGCGATGACGACCTCAAGGGAACTACCATCACCATGGCTCGCTTCTTCGGCGACTGCCAGGAAAAGACCGATGGCGTTACTGACCTGTCCAAGGCCAACAGTGAATGCACGGCTATTTCGATCCTCACCAATAAGTTCAATGCAGAGAACAAGTGGGGAATCAAGGTTGAGCGTATGGGCGGCGCCTCGTGGCACAGCTACTACGACTCGCTCAATGCCGCTCTGGCCTCGTCGGATCGCCCCGACGTGGCAATCATGCACGGCTCCAACCTGCCCGACTACGCTGCCAAGGGCCTGCTCATGGAGGTGCCCGATGGAGTGGGCATCGACCTTTCCGGCTCGACGAAGCCTGCTTTGGAAGCTGTGACCTACAAGGATAAGAAGTGGGCAGTTCCATTCGACACCCACGCCATCATCAGCCACCTGAACATGGATATCCTCTCCCAGGCTGGATTGGTCGGTGAGGATGGCACCTACAAGCTTCCGACTTCGCCCGATGAGCTCCTTGCTCACGCAAAGGCCGTGAAGGAAAAGACCGGAAAGAACTACATCGATATCGCCCTGTCGAAGGATCCGATGGGCGAGCGCTTGTGGATGACTCTGGTCCAGCAGCAGGGCTCGGACATTATTTCCGCAGACGGCACCAAGGCGAATATGAACTCGCCTGAGGCGAAGACCTCGTTGGAATTCATCAACACCCTGGTCAAGGAAGGCTACACGACCGTCAACCATGACTACGATGCCTCGGTTCAGGGCTTCCTGCGTGGTGAATCAGCAGTGATGTACAACGGTGTGTGGTCGGTGAACCAGTTCACCGCTGAAGCGCCCTTCAAGTACGAGACCAGCGATGCGCTCATGCTCTTCAAGGACAAGGCAACCTGGGCAAACTCCCACGTGTGGACCGTTCCCGTCTCGGCCAAGCCCGATGCGAAGAAGTACCGTGCGGCTTTCGAATTCGCCAAGTTCCTTAATGAGCACACCGGCGACTGGGCGATCGCGACCGGTCACATGCCTGCAACTCAGAAGGCACTGGACTCGAGCGAGTACCTGAATGCTCCGCACCGCTCGCAGTACCTGAAGACCGCGACGACCTACGCTCGCATGGCACCGCGCGTCGAGGCCTGGCCGAAGATCGCTGACCAGATTCAGGAACAGATCGAGGCCACCTGGCTGAACGGAGCTGCAGTCGATTCGACTCTGGACAAGCTGCAGGAAACTGCTAGCTCTTCACTGAAGTAGCGAGGGGCAGCTGCTGCTCGTAGTAGCGCAGAGTAGCCGGGGGTGAAGGCGTGAGCCTTTGCCCCCGGCATACGTTTGTGCTGTCCGCTCTTGCCCCCCTCCACACGAAGTCGCGAAATGACACAGCTTATACCCTGTGTCTTTTGCCGACTTCGTGTGTCATTTGCGGGGGGGAGGGAGGCACGAGGCGTCGCACCGAGCGATCAAGCGAAGAGCCTCTCCAAGTCGGGTGTCCACGGCTCTTGTGGAAGTGCTCGTAGCGTCTCGACGTCCATCGATTCAAGAAGCTGCGAGGCCGAGTGAACCCCTTCAACGCCCATCGAACGAGCTAGAACCTCGATGATCTGGGCGATGCTCACTCCTTGCTCTGCCAGTTCTTCGATGGTCACTGCGCCGTCACGCTTGGCTAGGCGTGCCCCCGAGGCAGACAACACCAGCGGAACGTGAACGTAGGTGACCTCAGGGTAGCCGAGCAATCGTGCAAGTACAGCTTGGCCGGGGGACTGAGATAAGAGATCATCTCCGCGAACGACCTGATCGACGCCTTGGAAGGCGTCATCGACAACGACCGCCAAGTTATAGGCAGGGGCGCCGTCAGAGCGCTGAATAACGAAATGGTCAACGGGCCCCGTGTAATCGCCGAAATACTCATCATGGACAGTCCACTCGGCAACGGGAGCTTTCAAACGCAACGCGGGACGGCGCCCTTCGGCGGCAAATTCTTCACGCTTTCGGCTGATTTCGGCCTCGCTCAGGTGCAGGCAGGTCCCGGGGTAGTGTCCCGGTGGAACGTGAGGGGCGGAAGAGGCCTCGCGAATGTCCTTACGCGAGCAGAAGCACTCGAAAGCGTAACCCTCGTGGAAGAGGCGCGCGACGGCCTCGTCGTGGACCTGCGCGCGAGAGGACTGGATCAGTACCCCGCCATCCCAATCGATTCCCAGTGCGGTTAGCTCGTCGATTTGGCGTTGCGTGGAGCCCGAGCGCACGCGATCGATGTCCTCGATTCGCAGGACGAACTTCCTTCCGGTCGTGCGCGCCCACATCCACGCCAGCAGCGCCGTGCGGAGGTTCCCCAGGTGCAGGTCGCCGCTGGGGGAGGGAGCGAAGCGTCCCGCACCAGTTGCGTGCAGCGCAGTTTCTCCCATTGCCGAGGCCGTGCTCGCGAGGGTTGGAAAGGCGGAGTTTTCCGCACCATTGCTGGGATGGGAAGAAAAAGGTGCCGCAGTTGCCATATCCCAAGACTAACCTTGAAGACGTGGAAGAACGAAGAGATCGCGGACGCGGCGCGGCAGAGGGAAGCACTTCAGCGTGCGGGACGAACGCGTCAGGCTGCGTGGGGACAGATGCGTCACAGCGCACGGGAACAGGCACACTAGGCAGTGCCGTGACCCACACGCATATGGCGTGGGTGTCGAGTCTTCCTTCGTGGTTGTGTGTTGCTTTCGGAGCTTTCCTTGGCACTGCAATTCGTGCGGGATTGGATCTTGCTGCTACGGGTAGTGGGAAACTTACGGTTTTTTCTTGGTCCACGGTGGCCGTAAATCTTTGTGGGGCCTTCTTTCTTGGTTTTGTCACTGCCTGGGCACAGGGGCGTTTTCGCGAGGATGCAGTGCGCAGAAAAGTCATGCTTGTCGCAGGAAGTGGGTTCGCCGGCGCTCTGACCACATACGCCACCATGGTCATGGCCAGTGTCTATAATGCGCTCCAAGCAATGACAGCAGTCCTCGCTGCCGGGGGTGAGCTTTCCGGAGTTGTCTCTTCTCCGTTTAGTGCTGTGGCGCTGTACTCCTTGCCTCTGCTTATCGAGGGAATGCTTGCAAGCCTTGTATTGCTAGTAGTTGGGATTGGGCTTGCTGCTTGGGGGTACTCTCTTACTCCACATGAGGAGCCGGGCCTTCGGGGGGCAAAGAAATGACCCCACTGCTCTTTCTTCTCGTGTGCGTTTTCGGTTCCCTGGGCGCGCTCTCTCGCTGGCAGCTGGATCTTTATCTCAAAAAGTGTCGAGCAAAGCGAACACCCCAGTGGGGGATCGGTGTGGTCAATCTACTGGGATGCACATGCGCAGGTGCGCTCGCGGGTTTTCTTGCCCCTAACGCCCCTGTTTTCTTCCTGCTTTCAACGGGATTTTTAGGCGGATTTACAACCTTTTCCACTGCCGTACTCGACGCTGTGATGCTTCTGAGTCGTCGTCGGTATTTGTCTGCAGCGGGTCTTGTTTTCGGCGTCTGGTTGGGGGGAAGTCTCCTGGCTATCTGCGCATTTCTTCTCACGTCCAGTTTCGCAATGTGAGGTTGTGTAACGAAAAATTTGGACACTCCGGTATGGACTCATAGTCTAAGGGTGCATGAAAGGAGGACCCAGTGATTGATCTGATCGACGTCTCAAAGATCTATCCCGTGAAGGGAAGTGATGATGTCGTTGCCCTTGATCATGTGAATCTGCACGTTGAAGCAGGAAGTATTCACGGAATCGTGGGCCAATCGGGTGCCGGTAAGTCAACGCTCATTCGCTGTCTGACGGCTTTGGAAAAACCCACTTCTGGGTCGATTATCGTTGATGACATTGATCTGTCACAGCTTCGTGGGCGCGAGCTGCGCCAAGCGCGACGCAAGATCGGCATGGTCTTCCAAGCAGCTAACCTTTTCGATGCCAAGACCGCGGGAGGAAATATCGAATTCCCGCTGAAAGTCGCTGCGAAGAAAGAATTCACCCGCGAGGAGCGCAAAGGACGCGTTCGTGAACTTCTTGCGCTAGTCGGCCTCGAGCATCGTGGCGGAGCCTACCCCTCTGAGCTTTCCGGTGGTCAGCGCCAGCGCGTCGGTATTGCGCGTGCACTTTCAGATACCCCTCGAGTCTTGCTCTGTGATGAGCCAACCTCAGCCCTTGACCCCGAATCAACCCGCGCGATTCTGTCACTGCTGCGTCAGGTGCGCGACGAAACCGGTGTCACCATTGTCATCATCACCCATGAAATGTCGGTCGTTCGCGAAATCTGTGATTCTGTCACACTCCTGAAAGACGGAGGAATCGTCCAGAGCGGAACAATCGAAGAAGTTCTGGCTGACCCGGGTTCGCCTCTGGCAAAGGAATTGGTTCCTGCGCCCAGTGTTGACGAGCTGGATGTCACCGACTTCAATCGCGAGCTGACTGACCGTGAAATCGCTGCACAGACCAGCTCAGCGGCGGCCAAAACTTCACCCCAGCCCTGGGAATCTGGAAATATCCTTTTGGACGTGATCTTCACGTCGCATCCTGGCGTTCCCACGGGTTCGAATATGCTCAATCTTGCCGCAGAGCTTGGTGCGGATGTGACCGCAGGGACTTTCGAATCGATGGGTTCTGTCCAAGTCGGTCGCCTGGCTCTGGCGATCCCCGCAGCCCAGCGTTCGTCGATTATTGACCAGCTTCGTGCTCAGGGTGCGCATGTGGAGGTGAGGTCGCTGTGAACCTTTCGGCTCTTTCAACAGTCCTGACGCTGCTTCCACTGGGTAAAGGTGACCCGACGTGGGGAGACAACCCCGCACTCACCCAGCAGTTCCTCCCGGCAATCTGGGAGACCCTGCTCATGGTCTTCTTCGGCACCCTCTTTACCGTGCTCATCGGCCTTCCTTTGGGTCTGCTTCTTGTCCAGACCTCGAAGACGGGACTCACTCCTAATAAGACCATCAACCAGATCGTTGGTTTGATTGTCAATGTTGGCCGCTCTTTCCCCTTCCTCATCCTCATCATCGTGCTGCTTCCGGTGACCAGGTTCGTCATGCGCAGTGCAATCACGTGGCAGGGAGCAACCTTCCCCTTGGTGATCGGTGCGATTCCGTTCTTTGCTCGCCTGGTGGAAACCAACCTGCTTTCCGTCGAAAACGGTAAGGTCGAGGCCGCGCTCATGGCTGGGGCTTCCAACCGCCGGATCCGTTGGAGCATTTTGGTTCGCGAGGCCCTGCCCGGCATCATCCAGTCCGTGACGGTTTTGGCGATTACCCTGGTGGGCTACTCGGCAATGACGGGCGTCGTTGGTGCGGGCGGCCTCGGAAAGATGGCGATCGACTACGGGTATCACCGCTTCCAGACGGACACAATGATCTGCTCGGTCGTTGCGATCATCATCATCGTTCAGTTAATTCAAATGATTGGCGACATGCTCAGCCGGCTGGTGGATCACCGCTGAGCATCCACCAGCCGGGTCGCGAACTCTGCTTGGTAATTAGGTAAAAATTCGCGGGACTATCCCGGGCCACTCAGGTCCTCCCGCTTGTAGGAAACAGACAATCTAAGGAATTACTCTCATGCGTCACTCTCGTTCTCTTCGTACTCTTGCTGGTCTTGGCGTTGCGGCAGCACTGGTCCTCTCGGCCTGCTCCAGCGGTTCTACGGGCTCTTCATCATCTTCGAACGGTGCAACCACCATTACCGTTGCAGCCAGCCCCTCACCTCACGCAAAGATCCTCAAGTACATCCAGGACAACCTGGCAAAGGACGCGGGAATCAACATCAACATCAAGGAATTCACCGACTACGATCTGCCCAACCGTGCGCTGGATCAGGGTGAAGTTGATGCCACCTACCACCAGACTGTTCCCTACTTGGAGAAGGCCGAGCAGCAGTTCAACTACGACTTCACTCCCGGTAAGGGCATCCACCTCGAGCCCCTGGCTATCTACTCCTCCAAGCACAAGTCCCTGGATGAGCTTCCCGAAAAGGGCGGAATCATTGGCGTGATCTCCGATGTCACCAATCAGGAGCGCGCACTTCGCCTTCTTGCTGCGAACGGTTTTGTTGAGATCCCCGCAAGCGGTGACGTCAATGTTTACACCGTTAAGAAGCTGAAGAACTTTGACTTCAAGGAAATTGACGGACCCGTTCTGGTCTCTAACCTGGGTGAGACTGACTACTCGGTGATCAACGGTAACTTCGCACAGGAAGGTGGCCTGGCGCCCTCGCGTGATGGTCTGGCTGTTGAGTCCCCCGAGAACAATCCTTCGGTGAACGTCCTGGTGTGGAAGACCAATGTTTCAGGCGATAAGGCCGAGGCAGTGAAGAAGCTGGATGAGCTTTTGCACTCTGACCAGGTGAAGAAGTACATCGAGGACACCTGGAAGGATGGCTCGGTAATTCCGGCCTTCTGATCAAGGCTTCTGGCGATTAACTGATCGTTACTTTGATGTGTGGGGGCGCGGCCAAGCCTCGCCCCCACACGCATGTCCCATACGCATGTCCGCGCGCATAAAGGTGGCCACGTCCCTTTGGACGTGGCCACCTTGAGTTTTGAGGAATCTAAGCGGAGCTCGACTCAGTCAACAATGCCGTAGAGGCGGTCGCCGGCGTCACCCAGGCCGGGGACGATGTAGGACTTTTCGTTGAGGCGCTCATCAACCGAAGCGACAACTACGGTCACATCTGCGCGATCGCCGACGAAGTCTTCCAGAACCTTCAGGCCCTCGGGAGCAGCCAGCAGGCAGACACAGGTCACATCCTTGGCTCCGCGATCGAAGAGGTACTTGGTTGCGGCAACCATGGTGTGACCGGTTGCGAGCATTGGATCCAGAACGAAGCACTGGCGGCCCGAGAGATCTTCGGGAAGACGGTTTGCGTAGGTTTCAACCTCAAGAGTCTTTTCATCGCGCTTCATTCCCAGGAAGCCAACCTCGGCGGTGGGAAGAAGACGGGTCATTCCTTCGAGCATTCCCAGCCCAGCACGAAGTACGGGGACTACGATGGGGCGCGGCTCGCTAATGCGCTTGCCAACGGTAGGCGCAACAGGAGTGTTGATTGCGATCTCAGTGGTTGAGACGTGGCGTGTGGCCTCGTACGCAAGTAGGGTGACCAATTCGTCAACCAGTTGGCGGAAAGTTGCCGAGTGGGTGTCGCGGTCACGCAGAACGGTGAGCTTGTGGGCAATGAGCGGGTGATCAGCAATATGAAGGCGCATGGTTCAAGAGTAACCCGCGAAGTAGGGTTTACGCGATAGGCTGAAGGGGTGGCAACTATGGATCAGTACAAAGAAGCGATGGCTCGCGCACTCTTCCTCGCGAATAAAGCACGCGAATTGGGAGATGTCCCCGTGGGTGCGGTCGTTATTGACTCAGTAGGACGGATTATCGGCCGCGGTTGGAATTGCCGCGAGGCCGAGCACGATCCCTGCGGTCACGCTGAGATTATGGCCCTGCGAGAGGCCGGAAAGCGTTTGAATCGATGGAATCTCATCGGTTGCACGCTGGTTGTCACCTTGGAGCCCTGCACGATGTGCGCGGGCGCAATAGTTTCCTCTCGTGTTGATCGCGTCGTCTTTGGCGCATGGGACCCCAAGGCTGGAGCAGCTGGGTCGCTGCGCGACGTTCTTCGTGATTCTCGCCTCAATCACCAGGTCGAGGTCGTTCCCGGAGTCCTGGCTCAGGAAGCAACCGTCCAGCTTCGAGCATTCTTCGAAACACGTCGGGATCGCCCGGACAACCCCTTCGTTGGAATCCCTCCGCGTGGACGCGAATCGAAAGAAACAGAAATTGAAGCCCTGAGTGGCTGGGCCGCTTCTCATCCTCAGCCGGAAATTTCCGCGCCCGAGGCCTCTGCCGTGCAGGAAACCCCAGACGCTGACCCGACCGCTGCAGCTCCGCGCAACGGCCACAGTTCGGTGCCGCCTCGTCGGGTGCGCTCGTACGCGGCTGCGAACGACGCTCCTCAGGCGAGTTCCCACGCTCAGCAGGCTCCTCAAAGAACTACACAGCCCACTGCTCAAGCCAAACAGGCTCCGGTCCTTCCTCAGCTCAAGCCCGCTGAGTTCGTCCCCGGAACGGCCGGGATTGTTGTTCGTACGCGTGCCTCGAAGCATGGAAAGACCACTCAGGCGTAGTGGTCCGGCCTTGAGGTAAGCCCGAAACTCTCCTCATCAAACAATATGGGTGTGGCCCGCGCACAATGTGCACGGGCCACACCCATCAAAACTGTCGACGTGGGCTTTATCGATCGAGTCCCACGTGACCGACCGCCTTCCACAGGCTTCCAATCACAGCCGCCCCTGCGATTGCCTTAACGATTCCGCCCACGATAAAGGGCGTGAACCCTGCATTCATGGTCTGCGCGAAAGACATGCTCACACCACCCATGCGGACAACCAGCCACATGTAGGGGATACCGACCAAGAAGGGAACCAGGGTTGCTCCGCCGAATGCCGCAAGAGACAGC
>CALIZH010000248.1 GCA_938028585.1 uncultured Actinomyces sp.
TGTCGTCGGCGATCTGCACGTAGATCGGGATCCCCGAGACGAATGTGGGTGCCATGCGCAAGTCCCCCCTTCAGCTTCTATGGTTCATTACATGACTAATGAACCATAGAACCAACCAACCTGTCAAGTCCCCGATCAAAATCTCTTGCGAAGCACCGCCCACTTCCCCACTTTCGCGCATAAAAAGAACCCCGGCCTCGTCCCCACAATGAGGAACGAGGCCGGGGCCAGGTCAGCGAAAAGCGGGCGCTCAGCCCTTCACCGCACCGGAGGTCAGACCGGAAACGATGTACTTCTGCAGGTACTGGAAGAGCAAGATCACCGGAATTGCAGCGATGATCGAACCAGCCGCGAAAACACCCCACGGCGCATTCAGTTCACTCGACCCCCAGTTGTACATACCAACCGCCAGCGTGTACTGATCGGGAGTTTGCATAACAACCGAGGCAATGACGAAGTCGCCGAAGCTGGAAATGAAGCTCAGCAAACCAACAACAGCCAAAACCGGCAGAACCAGCGGCATGATGATGGTCCAGAAAGTCTGGGCATGCGATGCGCCATCAATCTCTGCGGCCTCGTCAAGTTCACGAGGAACGGAGTTGAAGAAACCGAAGAGCAGGAAGGTGTTCGAACCCAATGCGCCACCGAGGTAGACGCAGATCAGGCCGAGCTTCGAGTTCAAGCCCAGAACCGGGAAGATATCCTTAATTCCCAGCAAGAGCAGGAACAGCGCCACGAAAGCTAGCATCTGCGGGAACATCTGGACCAAAAGCAGGAAGGTTAGGGTTCCTCGACGGCCTCGGAAACGGAAGCGACTGAAGGCGTAGGCTGCGGCTGCGCCCATGAGAACCGTTCCAATTGCCGTAACGCTTGAAACCACCAGTGAATTAAAAATCCACTTCCAGTACATGCTGTATTTATCCGAACCCAACGCCTTGAAGTGATCGAGGGTTAGTCCATCAGAGAAGCTAATATCAGAGGTCAGCGTCGCGTTCGGAATGAAGGACACCGAGAGCACGTAGAGCAGCGGGATAAGGCAGTAGATAATCACTGCAATACCCACAATGTGCCTCCAGCCGACTTCCTTCCACCAACGTGAGCCGCGGAGCGTTGTCAACTGTGTCTTTTCTTTGCTTTGTGCAGTCATCACAGTTCCTCCAATGCCTTCGTCTGACGGAACCCAAGCCAGGCAATCACACCAACAACAGCGAAGATGAAGATCGACATCGCCGAGGCCAAACCATAGTTGTGCTGGTTACCTTCGAAGGCAATCTTATAGACCATCGAGATCAAGATGTCGGTCTGCCCCAAACCATGGGGCGCACCATCGAAGTCCGGGCCACCCTTCGTCAGCATGTAAATCAAGGAGAAGTTGTTGAAGTTAAATGCGAAAGAGGCAATCAGCAGCGGGGTCGTGGACTGCAAAACCAGCGGCAACTTAATTGACCACACGGTACGCAATCCAGATGCACCGTCCATCTTCGCGGCTTCTTCAACGTCTCCCGGAAGAGACTGAAGCGCGCCCAAGCAGACGAGGAACATATAGGGGAATCCCAGCCAGAGATTCACACCGAGGATCGCGACCTTTGCCATGAGTCCATTGGTCAGCCAATGGATGTCCGCCCCACCGAGCAAGACCTTGTTAATGAAGCCAAATTCCTGGTTGAGCATGCCCTTCCACACCAGGGTCGCCAGGAAGGCTGGGAAGGCATAGGGAAGAATCATCAAGGACTGATAGATCTTTCGACCTCGGATGCGCTGATCCGAGAAGATCAGCGCAAGGACCAATCCGAAGGCGAAAGTCGTCAGCACCGAGCCAATTGCAAAGACGAAGGACCAGACCAAGGAATTTAGGAAGGGCTTGACAATTCCGGAACCCGAAAACATCTGCGAGTAGTTGGAAGCGCCAACAAAGACTCGCCAGCCGGTGGGCAGCTGGTTTCCCTGACTGTCTTCAAAGACACCCTTTTGATTATTCGCTTTGTAAACGACGCCAGTCTCAGCGTTCGTCAAAGTATCGGCGGCTTCGTCATAGGTGAAGGTGGACTTGGCGAGGTAGCCAGAAGTTCCATCCGTCGTCAGGTAGAAGCCATCATTCGGGTTTGAGCTCACGGGGACCGTCAGTTTAGAAACTTCCTCCTGACGGGTGGCAAGAGCAGCTAGGTCGAGGACTTTATAGCCCGAAACCTCGGTAATACCCATTGCGGTGACCGTACCCTGGACACTCTGGAGGGGCTTGGTTGCCGTTCCAAGCTTCAGTTCACCGCTTGTTGGATCCGCAATGACGAGGCCAAGCTCGCTTCCGTCTTCAACAACCGCGGTCTGGACAGTTGGAGCTCCTTCAACACGCTGGCGGTTCGATGAAAGAGCAACTTCAATCGCGTCTGCCTTTGTCGAGTTGTGGCCATCTCCGTAGTTAGTCAGAGAAACATACCCGGTGTAGCCCATGACGAAGAGCTGATAGATCAAAAGGAAGATCATGCCGGGAAGAAGATATTTGGCAGGAAGTGCCCTCTTCGAGAAATACACCCAGTTGATGATGATGAGCAGGACCGCCATCACGCCGATGATGATCCGAGAATTGACGGCCCATGCCGCCATGATTCCATAGATGCCCAACGCGTCAATGAGCATCATAATGATGAGTTTCGCAATAAAACCGGGTCGCATGACGTCACGCGCATGCGAGGTACGGTCCTTTGGAACGGTATTCGAGGAAGAAGCTGCAGGCATTGTGGTCCTTCGTTACCTTGAACAGCGATTAAGGGACCATGAGCACAAGATGCTCAGGTATGGGTTTTGCGGGCGCCCCGTTTTGGCGCCCGCAAAACCGTGAGACCTCACTACTTGTTAATGGAAGTCTGAATGTTGTTGACCATGGTCTCCCACGACGAGGCGGGATCGGCGCCATTCACGATGGCAACCTCAGTCTTGCCCCAGTAATCCCAGACGGAACCCATTGCGGGGATTGCCGGCATGGGGAGGCCGTTTCCTGCGATGGAAGCGAACTGCTTAAGGTTCTCATCACTCAGGGAGTTAGCAACCTCGGTCATTGCCGGAACGCGTCCACCCAGCTCCTGCAGCTTGGACTGTGCTTCCTTGGTCTCCAGGTACTGGAAGAACTTGCTGACCAGAACCTGGTTCTTGGTCTTGGAGCTCTGGTAGAACATCTGAACGCCAACGAAGGGCTTAGCTTCCTTACCGCCAGCGGAAGGAATCGGAAGGACGGAAACGTCAAGCCCAGCCGCCTTGGCAGCAGTCACGTTCCAGGGGCCGGTCACCATGTAAGCCGCATTGCCCTTGAGGAATAGGTCCTTGGCGATGTCGGAGGTGATATTCGGGTTGAGGGTTTTTGCTGCACCCTGCTCCTTGAGCCACTGGGTGAACTCAGATGCGCCTTCGCCACCCAAGGTCAGCTCGGAGGTGTAGGAGCCGTCAGCGGACTGCTTGAACACCTCGTTACCGAAGGAGCTCTCGAAAGCGTAGAGGTGGTAGGGGTCGCCGTCGGTGCTCATCTGAACAACGAAGGGGTACTCCGAACCGGCCTTCTTACCCGATGCAATCATTTCATCGAAGGTCTTCGGGGTGTCAGTGGTGAGCTTGTTGTTACGAACCAGTGCAACAGACTCGACCGCGTAGGGCACGCCGTAAGTCTTGCCATCGTAGGTGACGCCCTGAACTGCTGCCTCGGAGAACTTGGACTTTGCTTCGCCCAAGTCCACGGGGGAAACAACGCCGTTCTTCACCATCTGGCCGAGCTTGTCGTGGGCCATAACAATCACGTCGGGGCCATTGCCGGTCGGAACCTGGCTAATGAATTCCTGGTCCATATTGGTTTCAGACTTCTGAACAACCTGAACATCCACCTTAGTGGCTGCAGTGAAGTCCTTGGCCAGTTCCTGAATCTGCGAGTAACGGGTGTCATCGGCCCAAACCGTCAGCGAACCGACGGAAGAACCGGAACTTGCGGATGCAGACTGGCTGCTCGAAGAGCTCGAGCTTCCATTGGAGCACGCTGCAAGCGTTGCTGTAACTGCCAAAACGCCGAACATCGCGATGCCTCGTCGCATGTCAACTCCTGATCAATTGAGTTCTGCTCGTACACAGTTGTACTTCGCACTTAAGGACACTGTAGCCGCAGAAAATCATTTTCAGCAAGCCTTTTCAGGATTGTTAGAGAAATGATATCTTTACCCCAGATCCCAACCATCACACTTGCCCCCTCCTGAAAGGCACTTCGATGTCGAAGAACCGCACCCGCATGGCGGATATCGCCTCACATGCCGGTGTTTCCATTGCGACAGTTTCTCGCGTATTTAACGGAGTCGGGCAGGTCTCAGACGACACGCGATATCGAGTTCTGACCGCAATCGACGAGCTCGGCTACGAACGTCCCAGCATGCTGGCTGACGACAATCGCCTCATCATCGGGGTCATCGTCCCAGAACTCACAAACCCCATCTTTGCCACTTTCGCCCACACCCTTCATTCCGAGGTCGATAGGGCGGGAGGCCAGGCCTTCGTCGCCTCGCAAACTCCGGGCACCACCAGCGAAGAGGAACACACTCAAGCTTTTCTTGCGCGAGGCGTTTCAGGATTAATCTTCGTCTCCGGCCGACACGCAGACCTTCAAGCAGACTTGAGTCGCTATGCGAATCTTTCGCAGATCCGCATGCCCTTCGTCACCATCAATGGCGCACGAAAGGAAGTCCAAGCCCCCGATTTTTCAACGGAAGACGCACTTGGAATCCGCGCCTCGATCCAACACCTCAAAGAGCTGGGTCACCGCAAGATTGCCATGCTGGGTGGACGCCACCACGTCGTCCCCGCACAGCGCAAGGCCGAGGCTTTCCGCCAAGTAATGGCGCAAGAATTCGGGACCACCACACCCACGATCATCGAGACCTTCTACACCTACGAGGCCGCGGCCTCGGCAACTCACGCACTGATCGACGCCGGAATCACGGCCATCATCGCCGGCTCAGACCTCCAGGCAATGGGAGCAATCAGAACGATCCAATCTCGAGGCCTCAGCGTTCCCGGGGACATTTCGGTGATCGGCTTTGACGACTCATTCCTCATACCTCACCTCTCCCCCGCGCTGACGACGGTTCGACAACCTGTGCAGGCAATTTCACATTCGGCAGTGTCTTCACTCTTCGATGCGATTCACTCACAAAAACCGCAGCAACATCAGGATTTCGCCTTCACTCCCGACCTTGTTGTGCGCAGGTCCACAGGACGAGCCCACTTTTGACAATCATTATCAACTTCTCTGATAATGATTATCATGAGTTTTTCGCGTTCACACACCGTATTTGCCATTACAGCCGCTGCAGCGCTTGCCTTAAGCGCATGTTCCTCTTCGGCCTCATCATCTTCAAGCGCCTCCAGCTCCCAAGCTTCTGCTTCTCCGATGAAGGTTATGGCCAGCTTCTACCCGCTCCAGTACCTCACCCAGAAGATCGGCGGCGATCTGGTTGACGTCGAATCCCTCACTCCTCCGGGAGCAGAGCCTCACGACCTCGAACTGTCGAACCAAAAAGTTCAGCAGCTCTCTCAGGCTGGAGCCGTCGTTTACCTCAAGGGCTTCCAATCCGCTGTTGACAAGGCCGTTGAGCTGAACGCCCCCAAGACCGTCATCGATGTTTCCGGCAGCGTTGATCTGGTTGACGCCGAAAAGCACGAAAGCGAATTGGACGTCGCTGACGACGGCGAAAAGACCGAAGAAGCTCACGAACATGAGCACGATCACGGCTCAACCGACCCGCACTTCTGGCTGGATCCCACGCGCATGGCCAGCGCGGCAACCCAAATTGGGGACGCTCTTGCTCAAGCCGATCCCGCCAACGCAGAGACCTACAAGAAGAACGCTGCAACCACGAAGTCTCAGATGGAAGCACTGAGCAAGAAGCTCGTTGACGGCACCGCAAAGTGCCAGCACAAGGAGTTCGTCACCTCTCACGAGGCCTTCGGATACCTTGCGGACCGCACCGGCCTCACCCAGTTGGGCTTGTCCGGCCTCGATCCCGAGTCCACGCCTTCCCCCGCTCGCCTCAAGCAGATTTCGGACGCGGTCAAGGCCAAGGGAATTACAACGATCTTCACCGAAGAGCTCCTCAGCCCCAAGGTTGCTGAAACCCTGGCCAAGGACCTGGGAATCACCACTGCAGTTCTCGATCCCATCGAGTCTCAGGCTGATGACTCAAAGGACTACGAAGCAGTCATGAATGAGAACCTTGAAGCACTGCAGAAGGCTCTGAGCTGCGAGTAAGCACTTCACTACAAGTCAACTGATATCTCCGCGTTGGGGCGGCATGATTCCACAGTGAACCATGCCGCCCCAACGACTACACTCGACACTAATGGGAACGACATTCAATATCTCTACTAACCCGGTGATTTCACTGGACCATGTCCACGTCGCCTGGGACCACGACCTCATTCTTCACGGCATCACCGCATCGATTCCCCAGGGGCAATGCGTCGCAGTCACCGGCCCAAATGGTGCCGGGAAGTCCACGCTGATGAAGGCGATCCTTGGAACTGCACCAATCTCCTCGGGCGATATTACGCTCTTCGGAAATTCGATCCGCAAACGTTCCTCGATCCCGTGGCAGCGTATTGGCTACGTTCCCCAGCGCGCATCCTCCGGTGGTGCGATCTCCTCATCATGCATCGAAGTCGTTCTCTCCGGACTCCTGGGAACTCGCAAGTGGTGGCACTCTCGCGGTGACCGAGCAAAGGCACTGGAAGCACTGCGTTCCGTCGGCCTCGCGCATCGCGCGAAGGACCCCCTCCACATTCTTTCCGGCGGGCAACAACAGCGCGTACTCATCGCGCGCGCATTGGTCCGAAAGCCCGAGCTCCTGATCATGGACGAACCAATGGCCGGAATCGATGCCTCTTCAAGGAGCAGGCTGGCCGACATCTGCCAGGCCGCAAAGGACGAGGGCGTAACGATCCTGCTGGTCCTTCACGAACTGGGCGAACTTGCCCCAGTCCTTGACCGCGAACTCCACATCCGTTCTGGACACTTCACCTACGATGGCCCCGCGCGAAGCGATTTGCGCGATCCTCACTCTGACCACTGCAATACGGCCGACCACCACGAAATGGAGGGGAGCCGATGATCCTCGACATGCTTGCATCCCCCTTGATGCAGCGTTCCCTTCTTGCCGCACTCCTCGTTGGGTTATGCGCACCGATCGTCGGAACCTACCTGGTGCACCGACGCCTCGCAATGCTCGGTGACGGGATCGGCCACATCTCCTTAACCGGGGTCGCACTGGGATGGCTTGCCGGAACCGCGGCAAATGTCACCCCACACGATCAATGGGCAATCCCCGGCGCGTTGGTCGTATCTTTGCTTGGCGCGATCACTATCGAGCTCGTCCGCCAGTCCGGGCGCACTTCCTCTGATGTCGCACTAGCCATGCTCTTCTACGGCGGAATTGCCGGAGGCGTACTCCTGATCGGCCTGGCAAATGGAACATCCTCCCAGCTCAACGCCTATCTTTTCGGCTCAATTTCAACCGTTTCAAGCAGCGATGTCTGGTCAATTTGTCTGCTCGCACTGGTCATTGTCGCAATCGGCATCGGTCTGCTTCCCGCGCTCTACTCGGTGACAAATGACGAGGAATTCGCACGCTCAACAGGACTCCCTGTTCGTGCACTCACCATGCTGATCGCGATTTTGTCTGCTCTGACGGTTGTCGTTGCCATGCGAATTGTCGGTTCGCTTCTTGTATCAGCCCTCATGGTTGTCCCTGTGGCCATCGCACAACTTGGGGCCCATTCCTTCCGACGCACCATGGCTTACGCAATGGTCTTGGGAGCCCTCCTCTGCCTGGGAGGACTAGCCCTGACCTACTACATCGACCTCTCCCCCGGTGCAACGATTGTTGTGGCCGCGATCGCTCTCTATGCTGTTGGATACGGAATCCGAGGCCTACGCGATCACTTCCGTCGCAAGCAGCGAATGCGTGAACTATCCGCACCCGCGGAACATCCCGAGGCCTCGCCAAGAGATCGTGCGGACGCCACCACCGCGCGCGGGTAGGGAAAAGAAATCTCACCACAGGCCTCGTCAATGAAAGGGACGCCATGCAGCGAATGACCAAGCAACGCCAGGCGGTTTTCGACAACCTCAGCGAGCACCGCGACTTCCGCAGTGCGCAGAAGGTATTTGAGGACCTGACCGCACGCGGGCACAAAATCGGTCTGGCAACCGTGTATCGCAACCTCCAGGCGCTGGCCGAAGACCACCAAGTCGATGTTCTGCGCTCCGCTGAGGGCGAGGCGCTCTACCGAAAGTGCGACACTCAAACTCACCACCACCACCTGGTCTGTCGTCACTGCGGACGCGCTGAAGACCTGGGGACAGGCGAGATAGAAAAATGGATCTCTGCGGTGGCCGCCTCGCACGGATACACTCAGATTGAGCACTCAATTGAGCTATTCGGGCTCTGCTCTGAATGCACGCGAAAGGCAGACAGTTGACACCTTCATGGGCCTCCTCGGGACTCCCACTTTTTATCTTCCTCTTTTTCGTTGTCTTTCAGCGCGCACAGCTGACCTACTGGCTGGGTCGCGCCGCAGCTAAAGGGGCACTGACCGCCTCGGGAAAGAAGGGCCTTCGAGGGAAGATCGCTGCTTGGTTTGAGGGGCCTGTCCCCCGTTCGGGTGCTCGTCTTTTGGAACAGTGGGGAATCATCATCATCCCGCTGTGCTTCCTGACAGTTGGCGTACAAACTGCGGTCAATGCCGGAGCAGGCGTCGTCCGCATGTCGTGGAAGAAGTACACGCTTGCCATGATTCCAGGCTGCATTGCGTGGTCGATTATGTACGGCCTGGGAATGCTCGCAGTGTGGATGGCAGTTGTTCGCGCGGCGGCGGGCTCAGTGTGGGGTTGGCTGGGACTAGCGGCAATCGCAGCGATTATCACCGCAGTTGTGCTGATGAAGCGACGCCGCGGACACAGGCAACGGCACGAACACCTTCACACCGAATTGACACAGGAAGTCGCTGAATAACACACGACATCCGCGCCTTCCTCCGTCTCCTCCCCAAATGACACAGGAAGTCGCCAAAAGACACACGCCATAGCCTGTGACATTCACCGACTTCATGTGGAGCTAGCGTGGAGGGGGCAGGAACGAGGCGCTACAAAGCGCCTCCTCGACTATTCGCCAGCCCGCCGCCACGAGGCCCTGAACGCCCCCAAGCCGCAAGGCCCTAAACGCCAGCTCCACCAGCTACAAGGTCCTGTGCACCGCCAAAACGCCTCTCACGTCCGGCGTATTCAAGCAGGCAGTCCCACAAAGCTTCGCGGTCAAAAGTCGGCCACGGTTTCGGGCTAAACATGAACTCTGCATAGGCCATTTGCCAGAGCATATAGTTCGAAAGCCTCTGCTCCCCCGAAGTTCGGATCATCAAATCAACATCGGGAACATCGGGCAGGTACAGGTGCCGAGCGAAAGTTCGTTCATTTACTCCACGCGGCGACAAACGCCCTGCGGCAACATCTTGAGCAATTGAGCGGGCTGCATCGGCGATTTCCGCACGACCTCCGTAATTCACGCACATCACCAAATCCAAAGTGGTGTTGTCATGCGTCTTTTCTTCCGCGCGCTCCAAAGCGTGAATAACCGATTTCCACAGTTTCGGTTCGCGACCACTCCACCGGACATGAACTCCCCACTCATTCAGCAGGTCCGTTCGCCGAGCCAAAACATCACTGGCGTAGCTCATGATGAAGCGGACCTCTGCGGGCGAACGCTTCCAGTTTTCCGTCGAGAAGGTGTAGACGGATAGATAGCGCACACCGGCATCGATGGCTCCAGCGATTGTGTCGAGAAGCGCGTACTCACCCGCCCGGTGGCCTTCTGTGCGCGCAAGCCCCCGTTCATTGGCCCAGCGTCCATTTCCGTCCATGATGATGGCGACGTGGCGGGGTGCTTCCCCGGCCGCAAATTCGGGTGCTTGCCGAGGCCACTGGCCGGGTCCTGCAACCGGCTGACGTGGGTCTTTGGGAGCGCGTTCCATGGGCGTCAGTTGTACAAATTCGGGGCTCATGCGTGCGGGCTCCTTTCCAGGAGTTGCAGTGATTTCAGTCGGCGTTCGATATGCCATTGAGTGTAGCTAGAGACCAGGCCCATCATCTCGCTGCGCGCCCATGTCGGTGCGCTATCCGCGCTTTCCCAATCGCCGCTGAGAAGAGCGCCCATCAATTCCATCGAATCGGGAGCGGGAAGCGAGGCGCCGGGCGGACGGCAGTTATCGCACACGGCGCCACCCTCAGTAATGGAAAAACCCAGGTGCGGCCCCTCGCTGCCGCACACTGCGCAGTCGTAACACGATGGCGCCCACCCTGCGATTGCCAGGGCGCGAAGCATGTACGAGGCCAAGATCAGAGCCGGGTCGTGCCGGCGGTGAGAAAGCGCATGGAGAGCTCCGACCAGCAACAAGTACTGCTGATGGGTTCCATCATCTCCATCGCTCGAAAGCTTATCTGCGGTTTCGACGATGACCGAGGCCCGCGAGTACAACTCGTAATCCGCTGCAAGCAGTTCCCCGTGGGAGGCAATTGTTTCTACCTGAATGATCGTATCGAGGCTCCGCCCACGGTGAAGCTGAACATCAACGACAGAGAAGGGCTCAAGTCGTGCTCCGAACTTCGATGTTGTTCGTCGTACGCCTTTCGCGACCGCTCGAACCTGACCGTGTTCAGAGGTCAGGAGCCAGATGATACGGTCGGCCTCGCCCAGTTTTTGCGTACGCAAAACCACGGCCTCATCCCGATAACTCCTGATCACCTTCCTATTTTCACATTCACTACCAGAGCAGGCCCGCCGCGACACAAAATTGCGCTTGGGGCCGAAGCGACCCCAAGCGCAATATGCCTGTGTGATTTCAGATCCCACATAGTCCGAACAGATTCGGGTATGTAAAGGATCTAGATCGCGAACGCTCAGATATTGGCCTCGCGAACGCTCTTGTATGACGCAAGATCGGTGTAGAGCTCATCGCGCAGCGGGTTCTTACGCCCACGAACAATGACGTAGATCTGGTAGACCGCAACAGCCACGTTAGCCGCGAGCGCCAGCGCAGAAACAGTCATAAGGGCAGCGTCGTTATGCGATGCGTTGACCGCAAACTTAGACGAAGTCACGAAGGAAGGAACTGCCATGGTGAACATCATCCACAGTGCAAGGGTGTGCGCACGGTGCTGGAGCCACGCGCCTCGTTTAATGAAGAAGGCGGGGATAGTGCAGGAGATGAGCAGGGCTGCGCCCGCGTAGAAGGAGTGGTCTCCCACGCAGTTGTACACGTAGGCAAAGTTCCACAGATCGTAGGCGATAATCCAGAACCAGAGCATATCGGGCCAGATCATGTCCTTTTCTTTATCGCGAGAGATAAAGATTCCAAACCATCCGCAAATCGTCAGGAGGTTAAGCAGACCGGCGATACCGTTCATGTAGTTCCAGGGCCCTGAAACCATGAAAACTCCGTCGACCATCTCACGCACACCCATGGCACCGACTTGGAAGTCACGGATGCAGGCCTCGGTGATGTTAATGGCCAAGATCGCCGGCGGGAAGGCAAGCGCCCACCGGTTGGTCTGCAACTTGGGAATGTAACGGATTGCCATGAAGCCCAGACATCCGGCAAGGGCGGAGTAGACCTTGACCCAGTGGAACCAGGTCCCCGTTGAGGAATCCGGTCCCGCTGTTGTCGGCCAGACAAAGATTGTCAGAACGATGGGAAGAACAATAAATACTGCAATTCCTGCCCACTTCCAGCGGCGGGTGATCTCATTGCCGATGATGAGAGCAGCAAGGACTCCAAACCAGGCAAGCCAGGAATACCAGGGGATCGATTCAAAGAGGAACAACTCTCCAACTCCTTTGGTGAAATAAGCTGATAAGGAAACATTAAGGTTGTTTTCAGCAGGAGTCATTGGACATCATTTCGAAAGTGTCTAATACTCAAAGGAGTGCGGCTCATACGCATGCCTGAACGCGAATCGATCCCATCAAGGAAGTTATGTCTACCAGTGCAGAAAACACCCGCGAGAAGCTTGGTGCTGCCCTCAAAGACGAATTGCGTTCAACACCGATTACAAAGGTTACGGTCCGTCGCCTTACCGAACGAGCCGGTGTCACCAGGCAGGCCTTTTACTATCACTTCCCCGATGTCATGTCCTTGGGGGCTTGGGTTTTCGAGCGTGAGATCGTCGCACACATCATGGCTCATGCAACCTACCAGGAGTGGTCGGATGGCCTCTGCGATCTCTTGGTCTACATGCGCCAGCACCATGAACAGACCTACGCGGTCGTCTCCTCGCTCAGCCGCAAAGAGGTGGAAGAATTTTTTTACCAGGCGTTCCGCGAAATGATGGCCGCGATTATCACTGAGCTCGAGGGGCAAACACCTCAGCAGGACACCGATAGCGCTGCCGTGGCTCCAGTTTTTTCGCCTCTTTCCGCCCAATACCGTGATTTCATCATCGACCACTTCACATTGAGTGTGGTCGCGCATGTCTTGCATTGGCTGAACCAGGATATGCGCGCTGACCCATACATCCTCGTGGAGAACATCGAAGTCATCATGCGCGGAAGCGTTCTTGCCGCCTTGAAACGTTATTCCACCACTCCTCCCCCACCGCTACGCTGACTTCCCTCCCCGCGTCCGCCCAGCCTCGATACATCAAGCGACCTATCATCGAAGACGAATGAATAACTGCAAGTGGAGGACACCATGTCAACTCATCCCCAAGACGTGTACAAAGATGCCGGCGAGTGCGTTCTCTTCGTTTATCTGCGATTCAATCGCAAGGATCAGGCCGCAGAGCTAGAGGCCTTCCGCGACTTCGCTGACCGTAGTCAGGCGATCAACCGTTCGATGAATATCCGGGCCCACAACGATGATCTGCGCGTTGCAGTG
>CALIZH010000249.1 GCA_938028585.1 uncultured Actinomyces sp.
AGACGTTCATGCATCCGCGTGATGCGTGAAGTGGTGAGCCCGGAGTAAACCTCCTGGCTCACCACTTTTTTATGTTCTGAGTGCAGATGCGTGAGTGTTACTTACTGCATCGGTGCTACTGCTGGCGGTGTTCGTGCTGCGACTGATGCTGTTCACGCTGCTGCTCGTCGTGACCGATGCCGTTAGCGCTGTTGCTCGTCGCGACTGCGCTAGTGGCAATCGTTCTAGTGGCAATCGCGCTAGTCCTGCTGATCTTTCGAAGGCGTGGAAGAGGGAAGAGAAGCAGAGTGCGGTTTCCAGAGCAAGGCAACAAGAGCGCCGATAATGAGTGCTCCTGCAAGGGCGATCACCCATGCGGGTAGTGCCCCAAAAAGTCCCATAATGGATTCTTCCCACGAAGCAAGAGTGTCAATGGAGACTATCCCACCAAGAGGGTTACTCAGGTCGATTGCGAAAATTGTGAACCCCAAAATGATGAGAACCAGTCCAGAGACGACATTTGTCCACGTCGTCTGACGCTTGAGCAGAGTTAAGGGCTTCGGTCGCACGATCGCTTGGATACGCCCCGCGGAATGCTGCCAAAGTAGTGCGAGCACCAAAAGGGGAAATGCCATTCCTGCGGAATAGAAAATGACTGCGATGATGCCTTCTACGACTGAACCGCCCAAAGAGGAAGTTGCCAGTACTGCTCCAAGGATGGGGCCTGCGCAACCAACCCCTGCAATTCCGTAGGTTATACCCAGAAGGTAGACCGCCCACGCCGTATCGCGTGACCGAGAAGCCTTTTCTAGGGAACGCACGCGGAAAACAGGAACGTCCAAGGAGAAGAGCGTGATCAGTCCAGCAATAATCACCAAAAGGGCGATGACTTGGGTAATGAAGGCCGAGTGTTCTCTAATCAGCGCGACAACGCTTGATAAGGCTGCGCCCAGCGGGATCAGAGGAGTGAGTAAGCCCAGCCAGAATATCCCGCAGCGAGCGATCAATTTCTGTGGAGATTGAAACGCGTAGGAAAAGAAAGCGGGTAGAAGCATGACGGAGCACGGTGCGAGCAGCGTCAATACTCCACCAAGGAAAGCGATAAGAGGATTCACTTCTTGAGGTGTTCTGCCTGGTTCTGGATGGTTGTCCGCACGTAGTCGGTATCGCGGAAGCCTGAGATAAAGCTATCGCCAATGAACATGAAGGGAGTGCCCTGGATGCCGATCTTGTAGGCGTCGTTTTGGGCCTGTTTGACCTCTGCGGCCGTTTCGGGATCGTTGGTATCAGCTTGGAAGCGTGAGATATCGGGGACGCCTGCCTTCTGTGCCAGAGCGGTCAAGTTATCCATCGTGTACTCGGGGTGGCCGGATGGGTCGGCCTCGCCATAGGCTGCGCTCACGAACTCCCAGAAACGTCCCTGGTTGGCTGCGGCAATGCCAGCCTGAGCGGCAAGGGGGGAAGACTGCGAAATTTGTGCCAGATCGCGCCACTCAATTCGCAAGGTCCCGTTATCGACCAGATCTTGCAGTTGTGGTTCGACTTGCTTCGCGAAACGCGTGCAGTAGGGGCAAGAGAAATCAGAGTAAAGCACCATCACGACGGGAGCGTCGATCGAACCCTTTGCTCGCGCGTCATTGGCATCACGACGCTGCTGAGAGTGGATGATGTCGAGTCCCTGTTGATCGGTAACAGTTGGTGCGTAGGCTGCTTGGGTTTGCTGTGGGGCAGCGGTGCTTTCCTGTGCTTGCTGCGTCGGCATTGCGCTAGCCGAGGCCATTGCTTGGGATTGAGAAGTTGACGGCCGGCTGGTCCACCAGACTGCGCCGGCAACAAGAACAACAGCACATGCAAGGAGAAGAATGGCAATGATTCTCTGCTTGCCGAGGCCTCGAGATTCCATGGGACACCTTTCGCATTTCGCACGGGATGACGGGGATGGGTTTCAGTCTATTCCATTGAGAGTTGGGAATAGAGGAAGAGAGCGGGGCTAGGGGTTGGTTGACGCTAGGTAAAAGAAACTCGCTCGAGACACCGACCCGAGCGAGTTCGAGATGACGTAGTGAGTGTGTCAGGAGACTCGACGAATACGACGGCGCTGAATTTCTTCGCGACGTTCTTCTTCAGTCATGCCGCCCCAGATTCCATAGGGTTCCTGAGCTCGCAGAGCATACTCGCGGCACTGCTCAATGACAGGACAAGTTGCGCAAATGGCTTTTGCGTTGGCGGCACGGCGACGACGGGTTGAACCGCGTTCACCTTCGGGGTGGAAGAAAAGTTCCGTATCGAGGTCGCGACAGGCGCCCTGGTACTGCCATTCCCACGCGTCAATCGACGGGCCTGGCAGTCGAGAGACGTCAGACATGAGTACCTCCATTCATTGCGCTTCCCAGCGCGAGACGTTCTCGGCGAGAAGGACTGCAAGAAGGGTACCGAATTGTGCAAGAGTTATTCAAGGCCCCTTCACAGAATCATAGTTGTTTCACAGGAAACTTCAGATGGCCGAAGTGACGCTGAAAACCGCATTATTACGGGAGATAACGAAATGCTGCAGAAATGCTGAAAGCGTAATTTTGTTGCCCGTTACATAGTTGTTCTTAGCTGTCAGCGGACAAAATCTGACCACTCGACTGGAAAAGACAAGAAGGAAAGCTGACAATCAATTAGGTAGCATTCACTTAGGTATCCTTCATCACGTCAGGAGTGGTCATGCCCCGTGCACAGCTCGTGCTTCCCGCTGCTCACGATGCGCCGCTGACCGTCACTGCAGTTTCTGCCAAACTCGGTGTTTCGGCCTCGACACTGCGAACCTGGGAAAGGCGCTACGGTCTGGGTCCCGGAGAGCGCTCCGCGGGTAGTCACCGTCGCTACCTTCCGGAAGACGTTGCCAGACTGACGCATATGATCGAGCTGATCCAAAGCGGAGTCACTCCCGCTGATGCTGCTGCGATCGTCCTTGCTCAAGATAAGGGAGAGCTGGAGGAAGTTCGCCCCCCGCGTACGGCAGATGAACTGGTTGTTGCCGCACGAGCAGGTGATCGGGACCGTCTTGTTCATCTCATCGAAGCAAGTGTCAGCGAAAAAGGCCTGCTTCATACATGGATGCTTTTGGTCGAACCCGCTTTTGAAATCATGGCTACTGATTATCACGGTGAAATTCCGGGTATCGCGGGTTCGTCAATGCTCAGTCAAGCGATGTATGACGTTCTTCGCGTGATGTCAGAACAACGCCCCGAACCTAAGTTCCCGTCTTCGCCCAGCATCATTATTTTGGGCGATCGTGCGCATCTTCTTCCCGCGCATGTCATTGGAGTCGCCCTGCGGTGGTACGGCCCGAATGTCGTGGTGCTGGGAGCGTGTAGCCGCGGCTGGATTGGTGGCCGCGAAAAACTTGATGCTTTTGTTGAAAATATCGATTCGCATGTCGCTGCTCTTATCACCATGGGACAGGGTGAAGACTGCAAGAACTTTGTCTCTGCGGCAGTTCACAACCACGGAATCGACGTCATCGAGGTGGGAACTCAATCCCCGCGCGTTCTGGACGACCATGTTCTTCGCGTTCGTACGGTCTCAGCGTGCGTTGAAGAGACTTTGGCCTTGCTGAGTGCGAAGGTCCCTACGGCCTCCGTTCGCTGAGTCCTTTCGCGTCACCTCGTTCAATTACTGCATGCTCTTGCAACGTGTTAGCGTAGACGCGTATCTATTAGGTCGCGCAGGTGCGGCATGCACAGAGGATTAAAGATGACCCCGTGGGAAGATCGCCAGCTTATCGAAGCCTTCGATGAAGAATTCGAAGAACTTGTTCATTTTGCGGCGGGCTCGGTTGTCGATTGCGGTTTCGGATACATGGATCGCAATGGGGTAGTGGATCCTTCAAAGCCAGTTGAACTGTGGATTACTGGGCGAATGACCTATGTTTTCGCGCTCGCGGCGCTCAAGGGTTACGACTGGGCGATCCCCTTGGTTGATCATGGTATTCGTTGCCTGACTGAAGGCCCTATGTACGATGCCGAAAATGGCGGTTGGTTCTCCGGGCTCGTGACAGAGATTGTTGAACGCGAGGATGGCCCGCATTGGAAGGTGATTGAACCAGCGAATGACGGTCTGAAGCAGGCATACGCACACGCATTTGTCATCCTCTGCTCAAGCGCTGCGACAGTGCTTGGACGTCCGGGTGCCTGTGAGCTTCTTGATCGTGCGCTGGCTGACCAAGAGCTCCATTGGTGGGAGCCTCAGTTTGGACGCGTCTGTGAATCCTGGAACCGTGATTACACCCGCGCTGAGAGCTACCGCGGCGTCAATGCGAATATGCACACCGTCGAGGCTTACCTAGCTGCTTATGATGCGACGGGAGAGCGTATCTGGCTGGATCGTGCACGCGGAATCTGTCGTTTCGTTGCCGAGGTCGCTGAGCAGCTGCATTGGCGCATTCCCGAACACTTCGATGCCGAGTGGAACATGCTTCCCGATCACAATATCGATCGTCCTTCGGATCCTTTCCGTCCCTACGGTGCAACCCCCGGACACGGGATGGAATGGGCGCGACTGATCCTTCACGCTCGTGCGGCCCTGTTGGCTATGGGGGAGAGCGAAGATTGGATGCTTGAAGCTGCTGAGCAGCTTTTCAACCGCGCATGCTCTGATGGCTGGGACAAACATGGTGCTCAGGGTTTCGTTTATACGACTGACTGGGACGGGCGCGCGGTTGTGGATACCCGCATGCACTGGGTGCTCTGCGAGGCTGTCAACTCTGCATGTGTCTTAGGCCGTGTTCATGAAGAGGCCGGAGATGACGCGCGTGTCGCGGAGCTGAGTTCCCTGTATGCGCAGTGGGTCGATTGGGCGGACCGCTACCTTCGCGAGGCCACAGGACGCTGGATCCACGAAGTTGACGCCTCGGGCGCGGAGTCTGGGACGACTTGGGAGGGCAAAGCGGACGCCTACCACGTCGCGCAGATGCTGCTTCTGCCGCAGGTTGGTAATACCCCGTGCTTTGCTCTGGCCTTGAAGGAGAAGGCAGAAGAAGAGGCCTAGTCCGCTTCCACTCTCACTTTCCCGGGGTGAGCTTAGCCACGCATACTGGGTTTTAGGTCAAACCCAGTATGCTCTGGCCCACTTTCGGGCCTAAACTCTGTTCATGGCAGACATTCACAATGATCCTTTTGCTTTGACCGGACTGACCTACGATGACGTTCTGCTTCTTCCTGAACTGACCGATGTTGTTCCCTCTGAGGTTGATACATCTGCACAGTTGACGAAGAAGATTCGCCTGCGTATTCCTCTGCTTTCTGCAGCGATGGATACGGTGACCGAGGCGCGCATGGCGATTGCAATGGCTCGCCAGGGCGGTATCGGAATCTTGCACCGAAACCTCTCGATTGAAGAGCAAGCGTCCCAAGTTCGTCAGGTGAAGCGTTCTGAATCAGGAATGGTTGAGGACCCGGTGACTATTGGTCCCGATGCCACCATCGAGGAACTGGATCGTTTGTGCGGCCACTACCGTGTCTCGGGCCTTCCCGTTGTTGACGATCAGCAGCAGCTCATTGGCATTATTACGAACCGCGATCTGCGTTTTGTTCCTACCGATCAGTGGGCAACACTGAAGGTTCGTGACTGTATGACTCCTCGCGAACGTCTGGTGACGGGCAAGGTTGGAACCAGTCGTGAGGAAGCGAAGGCACTGCTTGCGACAAATCGTGTTGAGAAGCTGCCGATCATCGATGAGGACGGGCGTCTGACCGGTCTGATTACGGTGAAGGACTTCGTTAAGACCGAGCAGTACCCGAATGCGACGAAGGATGATCGCGGTCGTCTGATGGTCGGCGCAGCGGTTGGCTATTGGGGAGATACCTGGGAACGCGCCTGTGCGCTTCGCGATGCAGGTGTTGACGTTCTGGTTGTTGATACTGCGAACGGTGGCGCTGCCTTGGCTCTGGAAATGATCCGAAAGATCAAGGCTGACTCTTCTTTCGATGGTGTTCAGATCATCGGCGGCAACGTCGCAACAACCGAAGGTGCTCAGGCCCTGATCGATGCCGGCGTTGACGCTGTGAAGGTGGGTGTTGGCCCGGGTTCGATCTGTACAACGCGTGTAGTTGCCGGCGTGGGTGTGCCTCAGGTGACCGCGATCTACTTGGCATCTCTGGCGTGCAAGCCGGCAGGTGTGCCTCTGATTGCTGATGGCGGCCTGCAGTACTCCGGTGATATCGGTAAGGCAATTGTTGCCGGCGCGGACACCGTCATGCTGGGTTCGCTTCTTGCTGGCTGCGAGGAATCGCCCGGCGAGGTCGTCTTCACGAATGGCAAGCAGTACAAGCGCTACCGTGGCATGGGTTCTTTGGGCGCGATGAGTTCGCGCGGACGTAAGTCGTACTCGAAGGATCGCTACTTCCAAGCCGATGTCTCTTCGGACGACAAGATCGTTCCCGAGGGCATCGAGGGCCAGGTTCCCTACACCGGTTCGCTCGCTGCGGTTGTCTACCAGCTGGTGGGCGGTCTGCATCAGACGATGTTCTACCTGGGTGCCTCGACGATTGATGCGGTGAAGCGTAATGGTCGTTTCGTTCGCATTACCTCTGCAGGCTTGCGTGAATCGCACCCGCATGACGTTCAGATGACGACTGAGGCTCCGAACTATCACTCTTCGGCGAAGTGATTCGTCAGTAGGAAGGTCTTTAAGGGCACGGCTTTGAGCCGTGCCCTTATTGCATTTGGGGCGAGTCCTTATTGCAGGGGCCAGCGACGGTACCAGTGGAGATGGGGGGAATCTCCACCGGTGTGTCCCTATTGCAGGGGCCAGCGGCGATCGATGTGTGTCTCCCTGCCCTTTGAACGCATGAAATTCTCGAAGTTTTCTGCCCAAGCTGCGTGGGCGTCCTTTTGGAAGGTGTGGATTTCCCGGCAGTCTTTAGATGCACAGTCCGGATATTTCCGAGCAATAGCAGCTAGGACATCAAGGGTCATGATGACGTCATATTCAGCGGTGTGTGCGTTTTCTGAAACAGGAACGCCGTAAGCCGCTGCCATCAACGACAGCTGCTTCTTTCCTTTGCGAAAGCGCTCAAGATGGCGGTCCAAGACCAAGGGGTCGATGATTGGTGCCGGTTCTGGGGTTCCAAGTCTGTCGCTGAGTGTTGGAAGCGAGTGACGGCGAAGCTCTTCTTCGAGCAAGGTGAGGTCGTAGCTTCCATTGAAGGCAATGACGGGGTAGCCCTGAGCCATATGTGCTGCCAATGCAGATGCGACTTCATTGAGAACTTCTTCAATGGGACGCCCATGACTGCGTGCGTGCTGGGTGGTAATGCCGTGGATTTGTGCAGCTGTGTCTGGGATATCCACGCCCGGATCAGCTAACCACGTCGTAATAGTGTCGGAATCCGGGGATCCAGATGCGCCTTCGCTGCGCAGAACCAGAGCGGTGCTGACAAGACGGTCGCGATGGGGATTGACGCCTGTCGTTTCGGTATCGAAGCCCAGCCAGGGGAGCTGAGCCCAAGAATGAGGGTGTGTGTCTGCCATGACTTAAGTGTGCATCAGCGCGCTGTCATTTGTGTCCAGTTTTTCACTTCACCGCACATAAAAGTGTCCCGCTTCGACGAAGAAGCGGGACAGAACGGAACTGGCCAGTGATCAGGGATGTAAAGGCAAGGGGAAGGAGAAACGCGTGTATGCGCAGGGCATCTGAGCGCGATCTCGTGACTCAAGCTTCCGGGTTGCGCGTTCGCTTGTACGGCGCGATACATCCTGACGATTACGGTTTTCCGTGCGTGAACTGCGTCGGAAATCCTTGGTAATGGCAGCTGCTGCTGTCAACATGGTGACCTCCTGCGGATCAAATGACGAACACCGGTAGTAGGTGTATCTCTGTGATGACATACACAGTGTGCCTGTCTGCTCAGTCTGTTTCAAGTGTTTGGTGACGTTGCTTTTTCCCTTTCAGTTCAAGGGAAAATAGTGATTGGGTAAAGGTGAGGAAGTGGTGAAGTTTACCCAAGGCCACCTCATAAAGAGAATAAAATTAAAGTAAAATTTTTGGGTTTTTTACCATGTGTCCACAGGCGTTTGTGATCGAATGTAAAACCGTATCGTCATGTAGACAATATGTGAAATTCCTTACATTAAGCGAGTGGGTAGGCTTCGTGTCTTCCGCCCCTTGGTGACGCATCCAATGAGGTTGTGCGACTAGAATGGCGGCATGGCTAACGAGGTCGAAATTGGTCGGGGAAAACGTGGTCGTCGGGCGTACACCTTGGATGACATTGCACTAGTTTCGGCGCGTCGGACCAGGGATCCTGCGGACGTGAATGTTGGCTGGCAAATCGATGCGTATCACGTCGACGTCCCTATTATGGCCGCACCTATGGACTCGGTGATGAGTCCCGACACTGCGATCCTCTTTGGCAAACTCGGCGGAATTGGGGTCCTGGATCTGGATGGATTGTGGACTCGCTACGAAAACCCTCAGCCAATTTTGGACGAAATCGCGCAACTACCTGCAGATGGCTCGATTGCGCGTTTGCAGCAGATCTATTCCGCCCCCATTCAAGAAGACCTCATCACCGAACGTTTGCAATATATTCGCAAGGCGGGTGTCGTTGTCGCCGGAAAACTCTCGCCGCAGCGTACCCAGCGCTACTGGCGTGCAGTTGTCGAGGCCGGGGTGGACCTCTTCGTCATCCGTGGGACTACCGTTTCGGCCGAGCATGTTTCATCGCGCGCGGAGCCTCTGAACCTTAAACGTTTCATTTATGAACTCGATGTTCCGGTGATCGTTGGCGGCGTCTCAACAGATACCGCTGCCCTGCACCTCATGCGAACCGGCGCCGCAGGTATTTTGGTCGGCTTTGGAGGGGGAGCGGCGCATGCAACGCGCCAGTCTCTTGGAGTCCATGCGCCTATGGCGACGGCCATCGCAGATGTTGCTGCAGCGCGTCGTGATTACATGGATGAATCGGGTGGCCGTTATGTCCACGTGATTGCAGACGGTGGAATTGGGCGCTCTGGTGATATGACACGTGCGATTGCCTGTGGAGCGGACGCAGTGATGATGGGTGCGGCCCTGGCTCGTGCTGAAGAAGCTCCCGGACGTGGGTGGCATTGGGGATCCGAGGCCACGCACCCAGAGCTTCCGCGAGGGCATCGCGTTCGCGTGGGGACCTCGGGTACCTTCAGCGAGATTCTCTATGGGCCATCAACGCGGGCGGATGGAACGCTCAACTTCATTGGCGCGCTTAAGCGGACAATGGCCTCGACGGGCTATTCGGAAGTGAAGGACCTGCAGAAGGCCGAAGTCGTTGTCAGCCCTTACTGGCGCTAATAGATCTGGGTGGTGAACTTGAGCGTTCACCACCCAGAATGACAGGTGTTCACCTATGCTGTCTTTTCGCTTTCCGAGCCAAAAGTCGGCGTGTGGGACTTGAGTTCTCCCATCCTGTATGGAAGGAAAAGGTCGGAGAGAAGCGTGCCTGTGAACAGCCATGGCAGTAGTGCTGGCGCTGTAATGACATCGCTGTATTCATTGAGGAATGCGCCAAAACTGGGCATTGCGTTCATCTGGAAGGTTCCAATCAGAACTCCCAGAGTTACGAATGGAATTGCAAAGTTGTAGGCGATCGCAATCCAACGGATTGACCGTGAAAGCTGGACCAGATTCGCCAGCCTGAGGATCAATCCCGCAAGAGTCAACGCAAAGCCAATGATGATTCCCCACGCGAGTGGCTTGGAGAGCCACAACATCGGCTGATCGCTGAACATTCCCTTCAATGAAAAGACGATTCCAAGGGTGCCAAGGAAGAAAAAGACGTAGATCAAGCTATCGAGCGATGATCTCTTCTCGTCGACGATTTTCATAGTGTGTCCTTGAAAGCAAAGATGAGAATTAGGTGCCAAGTTGGCGGTGGCGGAAAATCCGCGACGAAATCACAGGTGGCATGCAGCGATTCTTTGGTGCATCCGCGGATAATTATACTTGAGCTCT
>CALIZH010000250.1 GCA_938028585.1 uncultured Actinomyces sp.
CGGTCAACAACCTTGATCTTGACAACGTCTTCTAAGCCGCGTCTTTGGGAAGGGGCAAGATCACCATCAACAATGATTGTGTCTGCGCCATCCGCAGCAACAAGCTCAGCCAATTCGCGAGCTTTACCAGACCCCAAATAGGTTGCGGGATCGGGATGCGAACGTTTCTGAATAACGCCGTCAAGGACTTGAGAACCGGCTGTTTCAGCAAGCGCTGCCAGCTCACGCAAAGAGTTCTCTGCTTCTTCTTCAGTTCCAGTGGTACGCAGCCCTACAAGCACGACCTTTTCAAGGCGGACCTGCCGGTACTCGACTTCAGAAATTTCTTCAAGGTCGTTCGAGAGTCCTTGGATACGACGGGTCCCCGCACGTGCCTCTCGTTCAAGTTCACCCGCCTGCGCGTGATGATCTTGTCCTTGAGTTGATTCCAGGGCGGTTCCTGTGCGCGCAAGGATACGCGCGACAACACTTTTTGCCCGCTCAGTGGAATCTTCGGTCATTCAGTATCTCCAAGATGGTGAAAGTTCGGGTGGGATCCGCTTTTTATTTTCCCATGTTTGGACTATCTGCGGGCGCACCTGTGGAGAAAAAGAAGAGAGTTTCTCGCCGGGCGTAGCACTTCTCAAGTACCCTTGAAGCGTGGATGAACAGTACTTCACCGATTCTGAGCCTGCTTCAGCTGATGAGCTTCACCTGATTCGCGATCGAGTTCGCGGTTTTGATCTAGAGATGTGGGTGAGCGACCGAGTCTTTTCAGGTTCGCGTATTGATTTGGGGACCCGTCAGCTTCTTGCCGAGGCCCCCGCCCTCCCCGAACGCGGTAACTTCCTTGATGTGGGCTGCGGCTGGGGTCCTTTGGCCGTCACCATGGGTTTGGAGTCCCCCGAGGCAAGCGTTTGGGCCGTTGACGTCAATTCGCGCGCGCTTGACCTGACCGCGCGCAATGCCTCCTTGAACGAGGCCGAGAACGTCCATACCCTGCATGCCGAAGAGGCACCTGAGAAGCTTCGCTCTCAAGGAATCACCTTTGATGTGATCTGGTCTAATCCGCCTATCCGCATTGGAAAGAATGCTCTTCACGAGCTGCTGAAGACGTGGCTTTCCATGCTGAGCGCAAACGGTGTTGCCTACCTGGTTGTTCAGAAAAATCTTGGCGCCGACTCTTTAACGCAGTGGCTGTGCCAGCAAGGTTTTCCTGCAGAAAAGATCGCTTCCAAAAAGGGCTATCGGATTATTGAGGTCCGTGCGCATTCCTGAATCTGCATCCCAATAATTTCAGGATTGTTTTGACATGAATGAGTGGGTGGGAGGAAACCCTGTGTTTCCTCCCACCCACTCATTTTCAGATCAGCGTTCCGCTACTTCTTTTTCTTGTGGAAGCGCGGGCTTGTGCCCAGGTGGACTGGAGACGAAATATAGTCGCCACCCGGGGAAGCCGCGGAATCATCAAGGCCACGATAGACATAGTTGGGATCTTCGTGCTCCAGCTCTAATGGGAACTTGATTCCATCAGCGTAATCTGCAACCTCTTGAGGTAGTGGAATTGAGCCACCTTCTGAGGAGCCAAATCCCGAGGCAACAGAACCGTCAAGAAGGTGTGGCAGTTTCGCCTTATCTGCAAGAGGATTCTCGTCTGGAAATTGAGAGGGGTCAGTGCTGAGCATTTTCTCAAGATCCGTTGGACCGAATCCTGTTCGTTCGTTCCAGGAGTTCCCAGGATTCGTGCCAGATCGGATCAAAAGCTGAAGAAGCTGGTTTGAGGTTGCCTGCGGCCATTTCTCACGCGCCAAGGCCAGAAAACCCGTAGTAATGGCTGAAGCACAGCTCGCGCAGTCCATTTTTTCGACATTCTTGTCCGGATACATCCTCACATTAACATTTGTGCCAAGAGATGCCGTAACCACCTGTCCCCAAGAGGAACGCGCCGCAAGCTGCCCATCGGGAGCAATGGCCGAAACACCAACGACACCAGAAAACGCTGAAAATGAATAATCTGTTGCGTCCTGCGGTTCATCACCAACGCTCGCTACGACCGGAACCCCCTTTGTCATCGCGTGAGCAACGGCCCATTTATAAACGTTTTGACGATATCTGAACAAGATTCGTTTCGCTTCGAGGTCGAAGATTGACAAGTCTCCCTCTGCTTCCTCATCAACATAAGGAGTAGAGATCACAATCAACTGCGCACCATCGTCAATAGCTTGGTGAATGAGATTCTGAAGCGGGAACTTCGGATTTCCATCGTCATCTACACACTCACCCGAAGTTTCATAATGAGGTCCTGCAAGACCGTAGGTCATCAGCGTCGCTCCTGGGGCAACGCCGTATGACTGCGATACCAAGACCGA
>CALIZH010000251.1 GCA_938028585.1 uncultured Actinomyces sp.
TAATATCGGAGGGAAAACTACAGAGCTCGTTTTCTACAAGAATCGGAAAATTGTTGGGAAAGAATTACTGCAGATTGGCGTTGGTACTGTACTTAGTCAGTATGACGGGATAAACGACGAGTTAAGCCGTTGCTCTTTGGAGAAGGTTACGACCGACATTCGTAGTTCTTTGCCACGTACGTCTAACCGGTGCTACTTTGCGATATACACTGGTGGCGAGTTAAACTATATGAAGCTGGCAAAGTATGCACTCGAAGATAATGAGTTGTTTGTCGACAACGCTCATCCTAGTATGATCACACTCTCCAAGTACGTGGAAAATAATAGGAGTATATTTCAAGATGTTTCCTTAAAAGATTTAAAGGCTTTGATGCCTGACAATCCTTCGTGGATGAATGGTGCACGCGCATGCTCGGCGCTCGCACAAGCAATCTGTCAACATTACTCTGTTAACGTAGTAGTTCCGTCTGATTCAAACTTAGTCGACGGTGCTGTTTTGCGAGAGGCTAAAGATGTAGTTTTATGCGGGAGTTTTAACCAGCATTTAGATAGAATCGAAAACATTTCGGCGAGTTTATCATCTTTGGGTATAAATGTACTGAGTCCCGGCAATACGACCGTGTCGGGGTCAATTAATGGTTTTTTATTGTTCGAAGATGACAAAATAATTAATAATTGCACCTGGTCGGTCGAATCACTGCATCTTAAAGCTATAGACAATTCAGACGCGGTGATTGTATGCAACTTTGAAGACTATGTTGGCACCAAAACTGCTCTCGAAGTCGGGTATGCATATAAGTGCGGGAAGCGCATCATTTTCTTAACCGACGGAGAATCAGTTTCCGACTTCGATATTCCTTGCGAAGTAGGGCTGTTGAAATTGAGCCCAGAAACAGGGTTGACTTTCACCACCCCATAGGACCTAGTTGCTGTGAGTCATGAGGTTGTAGTCACGGGGCGTTGGGGGCAGCGAGGCCTGGGCTGTCAGGATGGGTGGTGCTGAATCATCCTTCCGACAGGAGAAAGCCCCGCTGCCATGACCCACCGTAACGCTCCTTTGACGCCTCAGGGCCGCTACCGGCTCGTGATGCGCCTCCAGGCCGGTCGCCCCATCGCTCATGTAGCGGCTGAGGCCGGTATCGCTCGTGCCACGCTGTCGAAGTGGGTCGCTCGTTACCGCCAAGGAGGAATCCCGGAGCTTGAGGACCGTTCCAGCGCCCCGTTCCACTGCCCCGCCCGCACCAGTGCCGAGACGGTGGACCTCATCGAGCACTGGCGCCGCACCCACAAGTGGTCCGCCCGCCGCATCAGCCACGAGCTGGCTGTGCGCGGGACAGTGGTGTCGGTGCGTACCGTGACCCGCTGGCTGGACAGAGCCGGCCTGAACCGACGGCGCGACATCGATCCCACCGGACAGACCAACCGGGTCAGCAAACCGATCCTGGCTCGTTTCCCGGGCCACATGATCCACCTGGACGTCAAGAAGGTTGGACGCATCCCACCTGGGGGAGGCTGGCGGGCCCACGGGCGAGGAACCCCCAAGGCCAAAGCGGCTCTTCGCGTTTGAGGGTGCAGTAAGTAAGGCTTATTTATGTGTCCGGGGTGGGGGTGGGGTGGGTGCGTCGTTGCTTGGGTAGGGGTCGAGGTCCCCCGATGATGGGA
>CALIZH010000252.1 GCA_938028585.1 uncultured Actinomyces sp.
CGCATCCCTTGCCGACGTCTCCGTAACCAATGACTCCGATCTTCATGCCGGGGATCGGGGCGCCAATTTTCGCGGGATCGATGATGTCAAGGACTGTTGTCCAGCAAGATTGGCCCGTGCCGTAGGCATTATCGAAAAGAGTCTTTGAGCGTGCGTCATTGCTGGCAATCACTGGGATGCGCAGGGGGAAATGACGCAGCGGACGCAGTCCCGAGGTCGTTTCCTCGGCAGCGCCGCGCAAGGCGGAAAGCGCTGTGGGAGCGCGACCTGGATCGTGTGCCATGCGAATCAGATGAGAGCCGTCGTCTAACAGATATTCGATATTTTCGGCAAGGAACTCACGGGCAAGTACTTCCTCCTGCTCGGGGCTTGCTTGGGAGTCGGCGAAAACCTTCAGTCCCTCCCGGCGCAGTTTGTCGGCAACGTCATCGCGGGTTTCACTTGCGTGCCCAAAAACGGAAACTTCGGCTCCGGCCTCGGAAAGCATCAAAGCAAGCGCTGCGGTCTTAGGTTCCAAAACCAGGGCGAGGCCAATCCGGCGACCAGGGAGCAGGTGGGCAATGCGGCGAACCGCGGTCTCGGTCACGGGCATGTGCATTCGTGCCCAGGCAATGCGCTCGGGATCTTCGGGGCCACGCAAAAGTGAGGTATCGGGAGCGTAAACTCCTTGGAAGCTGCCACCGGGAGCGAGGACGGTGATCGCACCCGGGCGCGGAAATGCCCCCTCATCCAGGTCGAAGATCACGTCGAGGCCGGTGGGAGTCGAGGGAGTGTCCTCGGCACAATCCGGGGTAATGACCTGAGCTCCGAAAGCCTCAAGAAGAGAAGCGAGCTCAGGGTCTGAAGTGACGAAACGTCGTCCCGCGATCAACATATTTGTTGCGCGGGCATATGCCCGCAGAAGTACTTGCGCATGGGTCATGCCGTTCAAACTAGCAGATGAGCCTTCACAAGGTTGACGGGTAGGCGGTATTAGGTCCACGAAAGGCGTGGTTGTTAGTCTGGTCTCAGGTCCTTTTCTGTTCAATGGGTGCCCTGGAGGACGTCATTTTCGGTCGTGAGGAAGTACTACACATGCGCGAAGCGTCAATGCCGCAGGCAAGTGATCCCGCCACATACGCGAATGCTGATATTCGTCTGGCAGCAGTCGATATGGATGGGACCTTGTTGGATGATCAGAAAAACTTCCCCGTGGGATTGGAGCAGCTCCTCGATTCTATGGAGGCGCGTGGCGTGACTTTCGCCCCCGCGTCTGGTCGGCAAATCTGGACTCTGATCAACATGTTCCCGGGGCGCGTGGGGATGACTTTTATCGGTGAAAATGGCGCGATTGTTATGCGTGATGGGGAAGAGATATCCTCAAGTCCCCTTGACCTAGGGACTGTGCGCCGCTGTGTTGAGTTAGTCCGTCATCACGTGCGTCAGGGCGGTTTCTTTACTGCACGTCCCGATGTTCAAGATTGGAAGGCGCAGAAAGTAGAAGCTGCGCAGTGGGATGGTGGTCTTGTCGTCTGCGGCAAGAAATCGGCGTATATCGAGCGCAGTGATGAGCCGTTCTTGCACGCGGTCTCTCCGTACTACGCGCGAACTCAGGTTGTTGAAGACCTGCTTGAGGTACTTGATGAGATTGAACGCGGTGAATTGGACGATGCAATCATCAAGCTTGCCCTACGCAGCGCAGGAGATGTGAAGCCCTTGGCTGAACGAACTTTGGGAATGTTCAAGCAGAGTCATCAATTCGCGCTCTCTGGTGATAACTGGGCGGATTTGCAGATGCGCGGAGTCGACAAAGGCCAAGCTGTCAGCGAGCTGCAGAAGTATCTTGGGGTCTCACCTGCACAAACCGCAGTATTTGGAGATGCGGGAAACGACCTTGGGATGATGTCGCGCGCTGAGTTCTCCTTTGCGATGGCGAATGCGTCCCCCGATATTCTTGCCGCAGCTCGCTTTGTTGCGCCTTCGAATAACGAGGCTGGGGTTGTGCGCGTGCTGAGATCTTTCCTTGAGTAGTCACCTTTACAGGGCCTCGAGCCTTCGCTAGTCTCAGTCTTCGGAATAGATATCCATAAGGAGGACAAGGTGAGCATTCCGCAGCCGGCTGGTCAAAAATTTGGAACCCAGTTTGGACAAGGTGAAGCGAAGCTTAAGCGTTTCCCGCTGATCCTTGGCATCATTGGCTGGATTCTTGTCATTTGTTCGTTTTTGTTCCCCTACATGATCATCCAAGACGCTATCAAGAGTGGACATCCCGAAGGCGCCGGCTGGGTGTGGATCCTGATTGTGATCATGTGGGTCGGCCTCATCGGCCCGATTAATATCCTTGGCGTGGTCTTGTCGATTCCGAGTCGCGCAGTCCAGGTCTCCGCGGCACAGCGCACGCTCAACGTGTGGGCGATCGTTCTGAATGTGAGTTCCTTGGCCTTGGGAATCCTTGGATTCGTGGGGCTCTTCTTCATCGCCGGTTAGCGCATTTTTAGCTGAGTATCTTCGCCGGTGAAGATCTAGACAGAGAAATGTTTGGGGTCGACGCATTGCGTCGCGACCCCCAAACATTAAGCCTTCAGAAAGGCGTTCTGTCTTACTCGGCAGAAGCTTCCTGGTTCTGATCAGCGCTGTAGTCTTCGACCTCGAGGTCTGCCCAGTAGTCCTCGGCCCAGGGATCTTCGATCGGCTGGCTGCGCTTCCACAGGACGTAGCCTGCACCAGCAGCGGCAGCGGTCAGTGCGGTGAAGCAGAGAGCGCGAAGCAGGCGGCCCTTCTTCTTGCAGCACTTCTTCTTACGGGTCGGGGTGGCCAGTGCCTGTGCCGATGCGGAACGAGCGGCGCGTGCGCGCGAGCCCAGATCGCCCTCAGCAGCAAGAGCAGTGGCGGACTCGGACACTGCCTTGTTCAGGCGAGGCAGGTAGTCGTCCACGACGTGGCCGTGAATGTCGGAAAGGAAGGGCTGAGCGCGGTCGGCGACAGACTGTGCACGTTCGCTTGCGGACTCAACAAGGGGAGTCGCGCGCTCAATCGCGCTTGAGAGCGCGGCCTGTGCGCGAGGAGCTGCCCAGTCCAGTCCCTGCTCTGCCAGATCGGCGGCTCGCACGGCGAGACGTCCCGCGTGCACAGCCGCTGCGTCGCGGAGCTGCAGGCCCTGTGCCTTGAGCTTTTCGGTGTCGATGTTCGGGGTCCTTGCCATGATGTCTCCGAATCTGTAAAAAATTCGCGTCCGTTGAGCGAACGCATGGACCCTTCTATTGTGCACTCTTTGACCATTAGATGCAGCTTCATCAAGCGAATACCGAGCAAAATAGCGTGCCGATTTCACCTGAATCTGGAACCATGGAGGTATGAAAGCAACAATTCACACCAATAAGGGCGATATTCGACTCGAGCTTTTCCCCGAGCAAGCCCCCAACACCGTCAAAAATTTCACCTCACTTGCACAGGGCGAACGCGAATGGATTGACCCCACCAACGGTCAGCCCACTTCGCGCCCCCTTTTCAATGGCACGATTTTCCACCGCGTCATTGACGGCTTCATGATTCAGGGCGGTGACCCCCTTGGTACCGGAACCGGTGGTCCCGGATACCAGTTCAACGATGAGATCCATCCGGATCTGACCTTCTCCAAGCCCTACCTGCTGGCCATGGCAAACGCCGGTAAGCGTATGGGCAAGGGAACCAACGGCTCTCAGTTCTTCATTACCGTTGCGCCTACCCCGTGGCTCAACGGAAACCACACCATTTTCGGTGAAGTTATCGACGAAGACTCCAAGCGAGTTGTCGATGCGATCGCAACAACCCGTACCGGTCGTAACGATCGTCCCGTCGAAGATGTCGTCATCGAATCGATCGACATCACTGAGTGACCACAAACCGGAAGGTTTATATGTCTCAGCCTCTGTACGGTCAGCGTTCTGATCCCTACGCTGCACCCGAGTGCCCGCGCCACCCCGGAGTGCGTAGCGTTGATTACTGCAAGCGCTGCAATCGACCCATGTGCACCCAGTGTGTCGTTCCCACGGAAGTCCGTTCAATCTGTGTGGACTGCGCGGGCCGAGGCCGAGGCAACCTTTTCGGAAGCGCCCGCGCCTCCCGGCCTCGTCAATGGGGGAGCGTCCGGGTCAGTGCACAAACCCCTGTCGTCACCTACGCAATCATTGGCGTGTGCGTGGCTCTGTGGGTAGGCGACATCCTCACCAAGGGCGTGATCACCCAATACCTGGGATTCACCCCGATTCATGGCCTGTATCAGCCGTGGCGCATCCTGACGACGGCGTTCTTGCATGTGAACCTCATGCACATCGCCTTCAATATGGTTTCGCTCTACGCAATTGGACGTGCCTTGGAGCCAGCGCTGGGGCGCGGTCCCTACTTCTGTCTCTACCTTTTAAGCGCTCTTGGTGGAACCCTTGGTGTTTTGGGGTGGGTGCTGATTGACCCCTCATCTGCCTTGACGGTGACCGTCGGTGCCTCGGGCGCAATTTTCGGCCTTTTTGGCTCTGTTTTCGTTCTGCAGCGGGCCGCTGGGATTGACGTGCGCGCCGTCGTCGGCCTTCTTGCAGTCAACCTCCTGTATGGCTTCATTGTTTCAGGAGTATCGTGGCAGGCTCATCTTGGCGGTTTGATCTTCGGGATGCTCGCAACCTGGGGGATGCTCGCCTTGGGTAAGCCGCGTTCCGGGATGACAGCGAAGAAACAACGCCGCCGTTTGTATCTTGGTATCGCGGGGATGTTCCTTGCGGAGCTTGTCATCCTTGTTGTCACCTACATGGTGCTTCTCAATATCTGAGTGGAGTTTCAATGCTGGACCTGTGGAATCCGTGGGAGATCTATGATCGGCTGATTGACCAGATCGACCCGACCGTGCAAGTCACGGCTAGCGGACGTTTTGGTAAGTGGGCTTTCATTGAGAATTCCGAGGCCGGCGCGGGAATGGCCTTCCATATGCCCGTTGAGTCGATCCCTCGCCGCCTTCCCGCCGACCCCTCTGGCATGAGTCTGCGTGAGGTTGCCGCTTATGCGAAGAGTTGGAATTTCGCCGAGGCCGCGCTGGGAATGGCTGCTGTGAATTCTTGGTATGCGCTTCCCTCGCGGGCCGAAGCAGCGGGTTTTGTTCCGTGCCAGGTGAATAACTGGCAGAACCTTTTTGACCCCTGGTCGACTGAGGTTGCCGGCAAGCGCGTTGCTGTTATTGGGCATTTCCCATTCGCTGCTGCGGCCCTTTCTGCCGCATCTGAGCTCTTGATCTTCGAGCGCAACGTGCTGGACGGAGATTTGCCAGACACTGCCGCAGAGTATGTTCTTCCCACCTGTGACTACGTCTTCATTACGGGCTCTGCCTTTGTGAATAAGACGATGCCGCGTCTCTTGGAGCTTTCCCGAGGTGCGCAGACGATTATTGTTGGCCCTTCGGCTCCTGCTGCGACCTTGCTTGCCGAGTATGGCATGAATTCGCTGACGACCTTTTCGACGACAGATATTGCTTCCTTCCAGCCTGCTTTGGGTGGCCAGCGTCTTGGGGGTATGTACGAGGCCGGTCGGCGTATCGAGTTCCACGCGTAGTCTGCATGGAGTTATTGCCCCCAGATCTAGGTGATGTGGGGGAGTGTAGTGGCCCGCTCAATGTCCACTCATTGACTTTGTTTTAGCCGCTTCTTATTGCATTCTGGGCGAAAGCTGGTAGCTAAATGGGAGCTTGCTCATTTTGCTTGTGGATGTTGTGGATAAAGTGTGGATACAGCGCGAAATCATTGTGCGAAGCTGAAAAGTGTGCTGCGGAACATCATTTTGTTGTTTTTGGGGCAAAATGTGAGTTTTCGTTGATATATCGCAAGTCTGAAGTTTCAATTCAATCTTCATGAACTAAATTCATTAGTAAATCTGGGAGTCGAAGCTGGGTAATTACATCGATGATATTTATCCCCAGCTGTGGATTTGCCTGTGGATAACGTTTTGCTGTGGATGTGGATTTACGCCTATAAAGCGCCCAAAATCGTCAATATCCAAGATCTGACGAAGAAAAATGTTGTGATGCGTGAGAGCAAAGGGGCTGGGACACCCTTTCGGGTGTCCCAGCCCCTTGAGACTCAACCGTGAATTCAGTTCATCAGAAAGGATGAATTCACGTTCGGCGACATGCTCAGCGCCAACGCATAGTCATGAGGAAGCCGACAAAGGCGATACCGCCACCGACTGCCAAGTTCCACTGCCCGATCTTCGGAATCGGGTAGGTGGCTCCGGAAATGTAGAAGACAACAATCCACAGCAGGCCGACAATCATCAGGGTCGTAAAGACGGGTGCCCACCACACAGGTGAGAGCGGAATGCCATCGGTCCACGCGTGGATTTCATTATCCGACTCGGCCTTTGCGCGCTTCTCAACGCGAGATTCGTGATCGCGCTTCTTGCTTGATGAACGCTTGCCGTGTTCCTCGCGCTTCGAGTCCTTCTTCTTCTCGTCCTCGTGAGCGTGACGCTCTTCGCGCTTCTCGGAACGCTCCTCGGTCTGTGCGTCCTTCTTCTCTTCCTCGCGCTCTTCGCTCTTCTTCGGCTCAGCCACGATTTTCCTTTCATGCGGCAAGTGTCGGGATCTCCCCGGGAAACGCCGCGACAGGCGGCCTTCCTCTAGCCTAGCGGGACTGAGCCAAACATCAAAAGCAACTGGGCGTTGCACCCTCAAACAAGGGATACTAGAGGTACGCCTATTTGCCAACAGGAGATGATGTGAAACTCTTCGGCCGACCGCTCACCCGCCCGACGGGTCGTACCCTGCGCTCGGCTCTGTCTGTTCTCATCGTTACCACGGCCTCGGGAATGCTCTTTGTCGCCAGTGCGCGCTCAAACTCGGAAACCCGTTCACAAAGCGCTGTTGATCTGGCTGGGCTTGTCGCACACCGTCAAAATGAAGTGAAAGATCTCCAAGACGGGGTTCGTAGTCTGAAAGATCAGATTGCGGGCCATGTTCCGGCAGCTGGCCAGCAGAGCAGCGATAACGTCGGTGAGCTCTCTAAAGTTCCCGTCTCGGGTCCCGGTATTACGGTGACCCTTTCAGATGCGCCCACAGACAGCATCCCGGATAACGTCAACCCCAACGATCTGGTCATTCACCAGCAGGATATTGACGATGTCATGAATGCAATGTGGGAAGGTGGCGCAGAAGCGATGACCGTCCAAGGTGTACGCATTGCCCCGCGCACAGTTGTGCGCTGCATTGGAAATGTCATTTTGGTCGGTGGGACATCCTTCTCTCCGCCCTACAAGATTTCGGCGATCGGAAATGTGAATCAGCTCCGAAATTCAGTCGAAACGAACCCTCGAGTCGTCAACTATCAGCGTTATGTGGCACGCTACGGATTGGGCTGGGAGTTGAAAACTTCAGACAAACTGGAATTTCCGGCATCAGACCAAGACCTATCCCTTCGATACGCACAGGTGGTGAAAGAGAATGGGTGAACATGTGAAAGAAGCGGCTGCCCCCCGTCGCTATCGCGTCACCTTCCTCTCGGTCATCGGCGAGCTCCTCATTACGATTGCCGTCATTTTGGGGTTATTTGCCGTTTGGCAGTTGTACTGGACGACATACAAGGTAGAAGGCCCCCGCGCGCAAGCAGTCGCGGACTTCTCCAGCAAGCACCCATCGAACCGAACCCTGGGTGAGCGTCATACCGACGACCCGCCGGAGTTTACCCTGAACCCGGCAATCGATGAACTCTACGGAGTGATCCATGTTCCTTCATGGAATTGGATGAAGATCCCCTTGGGTGAAGGCACGACGGGTAGCGTGATTGATCAGGGCTGGGCCGGCCACTACAAGGACACCGCGCAGCCCGGTCAGTTGGGTAACTTCTCGGTTGCCGCGCACCGTCGTTCGTACGGCAATTCATTCCGTTTCATTGACCTGCTCAAGGACAATGACAAGGTTGTTGTCGAGACCGATAACGTCTATCTGGTCTACACCTACCAGTCCAATGAGATCGTTCCCGCTAGCGATGAAACCAATATCCGTGTCATTGCTCCGGTTCCCGGTGATCTTACCTTCTCGAAGCAGCCGACTGAACGTCTGATGACGATGACGACCTGTAACCCCGAGTACGGCAACTCTGAGCGTTTTATTGTTCATCTCAAGTTGGAATCGTGGACTCCGAAGAGTACGGGTGTCCCCGCCGAACTACTTGATGAGCCCGTGGAGTAAGGAAGGAATTCACTATGTACGGATGGTTTTTCCGCCACCTTCCGGGACCCACGTGGTTCCGAGTTTTCTTGTGCTTGGTGATTGCCGCCTTCGCTGTCGCCGTGCTTTTTGCCTATGTCTACCCATGGGCAGAGCGTTTCTTTGGCTTGGGTGGCGCTGCGGTCTGATTGACCGAAAATGAGCATAGAGTGGGGGGCCGGCATTGCCGGCCCCCCACAGTGTATTCAGTTCAGATTGTCTGCCCTTCGGGCGAGGCCGTGAGCAGACTCTATGTCAGTCTGAAGCGGGCCTCGTGAGCCTTTAGTGGCCTGAGGGGCTGGGGGAGGCCGAAGACCCACCCTGTGACACGTAGAGAGTGATGGAGCTGCCCTGTCGCACCGCAGAACCTTCACTGGGCGTTACGCTGGTGACAACACCGGCAGCTGCGTTACGGTCGGGCATCTGGATGACAGTCACGCGCAATCCCAAAGCCTCAAGCTGAGAGGCAACCTCGGTGTAGTTTGCGCCCGTCAGGTTCTGAGGAACGGTGATGTTACCCGAAGCGATGTTCAGGGCGACAGTATCACCGCGCTTGGCCTCGGAACCCACAGCCGGGGAAGTCGAGACGACACGGCCCTGCTGGGCACCGCCCTCATCGACGGTATTGACGTTTCCAACCGACAGACCTGCCTGGGTCAGTGCGGTACGAGCCTGATCCTGGCTCATGCCAGTGACATCGGGGATCGTCACCTTTTCAGAGCCAGAGGACACGTAACCGGTAATGGTTGATCCGGCACGAACCTTCGAGCCTGCAGAAGGACTGACGCGTGCAATCTTGCCGCTTTCGACCGAATCGGAGGCTTCCTTCTGGTCGGACAGAGTCCACTTCAAGCCCAAAGCTTCAACAGTTTGCTGAGCCTGCGTTGGGGTCATACCGACAAGATTGTCCGGCAGAGTGATAGAGGCGGGGCCCGAAGAAATCGTTGCAATTACTCGGGAACCGGGCTTTGCAGCGGTTCCGGCCTTCGGATCGGTTGAAACAACGGAACCGGCAGGAACACTGTCAGAAGCAACCTGCTCGTTCGCAACAGCCCACTCGAAGCCCTTATCCGTTATAGTCTTCATCGCCTCGGCCTGGGTCTGACCAACAACGTTGGGAACTTCTGTCGTCGAATCGGTGCGAGTATGCGTCAGGAAAAGCCATGCGATACCAATAAGCGCGACCAGGACAACACCGATGATTCCCGCGATCAGAGCTGCAGGGCGCTTCTTTTCGTCCTCTTGCTCCTCATCATTTTGACGAACTGCAGTTGCTGCAGCCCCACGAGGTCGGATTTGGGTTTCTTGGGCCTCGGAAGGTGAGGAGGCTGCGGGGAATGCGGGAGGAGCGGTAACGGCGGGAAGCGTCTGCGTCGCCTGAGTCGTCCACACCGCGGTGTCGGGCGCGTTCACATGAGAGCCATGAGCCGCGCGCAGAAGGTCAGCCTTCATTGCAGCCGCTGAAGAATAGCGATCATCGGGGTTCTTAGCCAGAGCCTTCATGACGACGCGGTCCATTTCCGGCGGAACATCGGGCGCGATCGAGGAAGGCAGAGGCGGCAGAGTCTGCACGTGCTGGTAGGCGACGGCTACCGCAGAATCTCCGGTAAATGGCGGTTTCCCAGTGAGAAGTTCAAAGAGTAGGACACCCGTTGAGTACAGATCTGAGCGTGCATCCACAGGCTTACCCTGAGCCTGCTCGGGGGAAAGATATTGAGCGGTGCCAACGACTGCGTTCGTCTGCGTCATTGTCGCCTGGGAATCGGCGATTGCGCGGGCAATACCGAAGTCCATGACCTTGACTTCGCCCTTGGAAGTCAGCATGACGTTGCCGGGCTTGATGTCGCGGTGGACCAGGCCAGCAGAATGCGAGTACTCCAGCGCAGAGAGAACGCCGGCAACAATGTCGACGACCTCGGGAATAGGGAAGGGGCCCGCATCGTCAGAGAGAAGGTCCTTCAGCGGACGCCCATCAACGTATTCCATGACGATGTAAGGAATTGACACTCGACGTCCATCGGGAAGGATGGTTGGCTCTTCGCCGGTGTCGTAGACCGCAACGATGTTTGGATGATTGAGCGAAGCCGCGGACTGGGCCTCACGACGGAAGCGCGCCTGGAAGACGGAATCCATCGCCAAGTCGGTGCGGAGAGTCTTAATTGCAACGATTCGCGACAGACGCTTGTCGAATCCGAGGTGAACTTCGGCCATTCCGCCGCGCCCGATGAGCGAGCGCACCTCGTAGCGTCCCCCTAGAACTCGAGGGGCGGATTCTGCCATGTCGAAACCTCCTGATTGAGTGAGACGTCTGCACTTGTCCTGTGCAGGAGCGACCCTAATCTGTTGTGGATAGTAGCAACCGCAATTAAGAAAATTGTGAGAGAGATCAGGAAGATGACCAGCCATTTTCCAATTTGCTCACTGCGGCTTGGCTCCGGCGCCACAACAGAACGATTGTAGCGAGTCTTTGCGGGAGCGCTCGTGAGGATTGTTCCGTTCTCTTCCGTGATCGCATGCCAGCGGAAAAGCGCGGGGTTGATTCTTGTGGTCTGAGCAGGCCGTTTCGGACGCTGCGGGCTGGTAGGAGCCTTGCGCGCCGAGGCCTCGGGCGCGGGGGTGTGCAGCGCAGGAGCTGTGCTGCGGCTTTGCGCTCTGCGCCCTGGTCCTGCGCCTTGTCCTTCCCTTCGCGAGGCCGTAGAAATACGGGAGGAGAGGGAAGGGCGCGATGGGGAATCCTTGTGCGAGGCCTCGGGCGTGCGCGTCGGAGTCACAGGGCGGGCTGCCAGCGAAGGCTGTGCTGCCTGTGCATCGAAATCGACGGGCTCAAGCATGTCCTCGGGAAGGGAACGACGGTGTGTGTGGCGAATCGGCGCACCGCGTCGAGCCACGGGGTTGACGCGAGTTTCGACTGCGGGTTCACCCGGAGTCGGTGGAGCACCGTGCTGCGGAGCTGGAACGGTTGGAGCAGGGAGCGGACGTGCCTGAAGGGAAACGCCCATCTCGCTGGCTGCCGCAACCAGTTCACGAACAAGTGCAGAGCCCGATGCGGGACGCTGCTGTGGATCTTTATCCAACAAGCGGTAGATCACTTGAGCGAGGGGAGCGGGAACCGTGTCCGGAAGCGCGGGAACGGGTTCATTGACGTGGGCGAAGGCAATATCGACCTGGGACTTCCCGGTGAAAGGACGAACTCCGGCCGCGGCCTCGTAGGCAATGACACCGAGAGCGTAAAGGTCGCCCAGTGAGGTTGCCTTCTCTCCCATTGCCTGCTCGGGGGGAAGGTACTGGGCGGTTCCCATCACCATGCCATCGGCGGTCAGATCGATCTGCGAATCTGTGCGAGAAATACCAAAGTCCGTCAGCTTAACCATGCCGTCGGGTCGGATGAGTACGTTTGCGGGCTTGATATCGCGATGGACGACACCTGCTTGAGCTGCGGCGCCCAAAGCCATCGCAATCTGCATGAGAATGGGCATGAGGTATTCGGGAGCCAAAGACTGGCCGCCGCGCAGGTAATCGGTCAAAGGGCGTCCTTCGACCAGCTCCATAATGATCCAGCCGCGACCGTTTTCTTCGCCCGAATCCAAGACATTTGCGATATTTGGATGCTCAACGCTCATCGCGTTACGCGCTTCAATGCGCAAGCGGGAGAGCGAAAGTTCCTGCCCGGATAACTCGGGACGCAAGACCTTCGCAGCAAGAATGCGGCCGGTAACGCGATCTCGTGCTTTCCAGACCTCGCCCATTCCTCCTTGAGCAATGAGGGAAAGCAGCAGATACCTGCCGCCCAGGACTCGCCCGGCCAGCTGGTTTGGTGCCCGTGTTGGTTTGGGATCGCTCACTTCAGACCCTCCTGGAGAAGTGCACGTGCGATGGGGCCCGCATCGGTTCCACCGTGCGGGACGGGATGGGATTCATCGCCCTCAACAAGTACCGCGAAGGCGATCTGCGGATTATCAGCGGGGGCGAAGCCAACTGCCCAGGCATTTGCGCGACCGGAGCCATCGCCTACTTCAGCGGTACCGGTCTTGGCTGCAACGGAAACTCCCGGAATTGCCATGGAGGTTCCGGTTCCATAGGGCTGGGAGACAACGCCGGTCATCATTTGCGTCATTTGGGAAGAGATCTCGGGGGTGATCTTCTGGCCCACGCGGATTGGTGAGGTTTGCGATTGAACCTGAAGATCAGAATCAACGATCTGAGAAATCAGGTAGGGACGCATCATTGTTCCCTTATTGGCAATGGTCTGTGCGATCATCGCCATTTCCATAGGAGTGACCTTGACCGAGTACTGGCCGATTGCGCTCATCGCCAGCTGCGCAGAATCCGTTGAATCCGGGAATTGAGAAGGGGTGACACTGAGCGGAATCTTTTGGGAGGTTCCGAACTCAAAACGGTTTGTCACATCTGCCAAATCCGTGTGTGTCAGTTTCTCGCTGGCCAGGACAAAGGTTGTGTTGCACGAACGCGCAAAGGCTTCAGAAAGGGTTGGGTGTCCGTTGCCGCATTCGGCTGATTCAATATTTGACACCGAGGTGGCCGTTCCGGGAAGCGTGGTTGAGACGGGGGAGTCCATCTCTGTTTCCGGAGTGACCACGCCCTTTTCAAGAAGCGCAATGGTTGTCAAGATCTTGAAGGTCGATCCGGGTGCGTACAAGTCGCCTGCGATCGCTCGGTTGTACAGGGGCTTAGAGGGATCGTTAATGAGATTCGTGTAAGCGGTATTGGCTTCCTGCGAATCGAAGACCGCCAGCGAATTGGGGTCGTAGGAAGGTGAAGAATACATCGCCAAGACCGCACCGGTCTTTGCATCCAGAGCAACAACTGCGCCCTTGCGATTCCCCAGTTTCTCAGCTGCGATCTTTTGCATCTCCGGGTTGAGCGTCAAAACAACGCCACCACCTTGGCGGTTTTGCCCGGTGAAAAGATTACGGAAGCGCTGGGCAAGAAGAACCTGAGACTGCCCATCCAAAATGTCTTCAGCCGCTGCTTCCATCCCAGTAGATTGAGAGAAAGCCGCAGAGAAGTAGCCCGTTGTCTGAGCGTAGAGGGGACCCTGGGCATAGGAACGCTGGTAGCGCGAAGAATCCTCGATCTTCTTTGAAGAAGCGATGGCTTCTCCAGCAACGATGATGGGACCGCGGTCAACTTCGGCGGCATGAAGGATGGTTCGCTGATTGCGTCCATCGGCATTGAGAGATGGTGCCTGAATGACCTGATTATTCGTCACAATCAGACCAAGGGCCGCAAACATCATCAAAACGACGACGAAAAGACGGCGAATCTGGGTATTCACAGGTGACCTCCCGCGTGTTCGGGGGTGTGACGCTTCTTGGCATCAACAACGGGGAGATTGCCCGAGGTCCAGGTTGAGGGCGCAGAAGGACGACGTGAAGCATCCGATACGCGGATGAGAAGAGCAACAGCCAGCCATGAGGAGACCATCGAAGAGCCACCGGCAGCCAAGAAAGGAGCGGTCAGGCCGGTAAGTGGAATCAGTCGGGTGATGCCACCCAAAACCACGAAAATCTGGATGGCGAAGGAGAAGCTCAGACCCGTGGCAAGAAGCTTCCCGAAGCCGTCGCGCACGCCGATTGCCGCGCGCATGCCTCGTTCAATAAGAATCAAGTACAGGACCAAAATCGCCGCAAGTCCAGTAATTCCAAGCTCTTCGGCGAAAGAAGAGAGGATGAAGTCCGAGTTGGCCAGGGGGACAAGCTGGGGATAGCCGCGACCCCAGCCCGTTCCCAATAGCCCGCCCGAGGCCTGGCCGAAGAGGCCTTGGACCAGCTGGTAAGAGCCGCCGGCTTGAGCGTTGTAGACCTCGGGATCAAGGGCGTTGAGCCAGACCGAGAAGCGAGCACGAACGTGGCTGAAGGTGCTGATGGCGACAAGAACCGCAGGGACGAACATGAGGAAGCCAATGACCAGCCAAGAGACACGATTTGTGGCGACATACAGGGTCGCAACAAAAAGGCCGAAGAAGAGCAGCGAGGTCCCCAGATCCCGTTGAAGAACCAGGATGGCTACTCCCACAAGCCACACGACCAAGATTGGTCCAAGGTCGCGAGCGCGGGGCATCCGCATGCCCAGAACCTTGGGGCCGCCAATCGCGAGATTATCGCGATTGTTCACTAAGTAACCCGCGAAGAAGATTGCCAGCGTGATCTTGACGAGCTCACCGGGCTGCATTGAGAGCGGTCCGAGGCTGATCCACACGCGTGCACCATAAGTTTCCTTACCCAGTCCGGGAATCATCGGAAGAAGGAGCAGGACAAGCGAAAGCAGGCCAAAAGTGTAGGTGTAGCGACGCAGGATCCGGTGGTCGCGAATCACAACCAAAATGACTGCGGCCAACGCAATTGCAATGCCGACGAACATCATTTGACGCATGCCGACCGTATTCATGCCCAGCGCGTGCAATGAGAGGTCAATACGGTAAATCATCGCCAAACCCATGCCGGTGAGCGCAACAGCGACCGGCAAAATAACGGGATCAGCGTAGGGAGCCAAGAAGTGGACTCCGATTTCGGCAAGGATTGCGATGGTAAGCAAAATTCCGATGTGAAGTCCGAGGTTTGCCGGGGGCTCGCCCGTCCGGTTGATACTGGTGATGACATAGCCACCAATGCCGACGGCTAGCGCTAGGAGCATAAGGACAAGCTCAAGAAAACGTCGGGGACGAACGGGGTTAATGGACACGGTTGCCATTACTGACCCCCTTCCTGATTGGCCGAGGAATTGGCGGAATTATCGCCCGTGGAACCTTGGCCTTCTTGTCCCTGCTGGTTGTTCTGATTTTGCTCGCGTTCCTGCTGTTCCTTTTGCTGCTTCGCTTCGCGTTCCTTCTCCAAAGCGCGCTCGCGGGCATTCGATCGCAGGACTGACACGTAGGCGTCGATGTCACTGCGAGAAGTTCGAGTGACGGGCTCTTGTAGACGCTGCTGGTCGACCGCGGCAAGCTGATCGAGCTTCACATCAGTAATTTCCACCGCGTGCGAGAGATTCCACGACCCAATCGACTGCGGAATGCCTTGGTAGATCACCACAGCACCGTCTTTGCCCAGCACGTAGTACTGAGTTTGGGTCCACTTCCAGCCGAACCATCCACCGATGACAACAGCAATGGCCGCAATCAATGAGACGAGGGGAAGTACCCACCCAAAGCGAGCGCGACGGGGGAGCTCAGGCTCGGCCTCGTCATCTTGAGGAAGCGATTTCGTAGGCGCGGAAAGTGCGGCTGCACGCGCGGCTGCACCACCTCCGCCTCGGGTTGGAGCTAAGCGGTCCTTTGCGGCTGCACCGACAACCTGGGGTGCGGCGGGAGGGTTGGTACCCGCTGGAACGATATCGGCGACAACGCAGGTGACGTTATCTGGGCCACCGGCAAGAAGCGCAAGGCGGATGAGCTCTTCGGCGCATTCGCCGGGGTCATGGACGTCGGTGAGAACTTCGGCGATCGTATCGGCAGAAACAACGCCGGAAAGTCCGTCAGAGCACAGGAGCCAGCGATCACCGACGATAGCTTCGCGCATGGTTTCATCGGGGGTGACATCGGCTTGGGAATCACCCAGAATGCGCATGACGACGTTGCGCTGAGGATGGTGTTCGGCCTCTTCGGGAGTGATTTGACCGCTATCAACCAAGTACTGAACGAAAGAGTGGTCGGTGGTGACCTGGGTCAGAGTGTCCCCGCGCAGAAGGTATGCGCGCGAGTCGCCGATGTGGACCATCGCGAGTTTTCGGCCCGAACGCAAGATTGCGATGCAGGTCGTTCCCAAACCTGCGAGTTCAGGATCGTGTTGCGAGCGCTCGGAGAGTTCTTCGTGAGCGTCCATCAGGGCATCGCGAAGGAGCGGAAGAAGAGATTCTGCGGGGTGAGAGTCGGTGTCCAGAGGAACGAGGTGCGCCATCGCGACCGACGAGGCAATATCGCCGCCCGCAGGACCGCCCATTCCGTCGGCTAAAACCAGTAAATTTGCGCCCGCGTAGCCAGAATCTTGGTTATTTTGACGCACCAAGCCTACGTCGCTACGAGCGGCGTAGTGGAACTCGACGGGCTTGGATTGGGGCATGTTACTTCACCAATTCAAGGGTGGTTTGGCCGATTCTGACGATGTCCCCAACATTTAATTCCCGAGGCGAAGTCAGCCTTTCGTCATCCACGAAAGTTCCGTTTCGTGACCCCAGGTCTTCGATCCACCACTGACCATCTGCAGGAGTGAGCCGGGCATGCTGGGAAGAGGCGTATTCGTCTTCCAAAACGAGAGTTGACGAGGGGGAACGCCCAATGATGATGGGGGAGGCGCCCAGGGGGATGATTGTTCCAACGAGGGGGCCGCCGGTAAGAAGCAGGTTGCGTGGAGCTGTGCCGGTTTTTGCGCGACGAGACTCACGTCGTTTGCGATCCGCATCCTTTCGTCCCTTTCCGCGCGGGGTCACAACAGTGCCGAAAATATCTCGGCGCAGGGTTGAGACCGCTCCCAAGACCAGGAGCCAGAGGAATACAAGGTATCCCAATCGGAAGAGGGTAAAGGTGAGATCAGAAGTCACTGGGCATCCTCACTTTGCGGGTGCGTCCAGAACAAGATACGGGTGCGGCCGATGGTGATCTGGTTTCCGTCAAGAAGGGTCGCCGCGTCGATGCGGTGTCCTTCGACGAAGGTACCATTTGTCGAGCCCAGATCGGTAGCAATAACGCCGGTTGGGGTGATACGAAGTTCCAGGTGACGGCGAGAAACTCCCGAATCGGCGACGGTAATGTCGGCCTCGGTCCCGCGGCCAATGACGGTGACGGGTTCGGTGAGGAGCCACTTCTCTCCGTCGACGTCAATGATGGGGTGCTCGGGTGAAGGTGACGAGGCCGTGGCCGGGGCCGCTGCGCCGCGTTCGTTGCGTGCCTGAACCTGGAGCTGGCCGGTGAATTCGTCGCTATCTTTTGTGAAGTCGATAGAGATCGGCCCGAGAAGTGAGTAGCCCTGAGACTGTGCGTAGTCGGTGGCTTGCTGAACGAATTCGTCGGAAAGAATATCGAGGTCGCCCAGTGCGTTCATGTCCGAAGGCGCCATACGAATGGTGAAGTGATTCGGTGCGATTGCACGCTCCGTTGACAGTTCTTGAACGTGGTCGTCCATCGCGCGTTTGAGTGCAGAGGTAACGTCAACGGCTTTGATCCCCGAACGGAACACACGAGAAAAAGCACCGTTTACGCCGCGCTCAACGGCGTTTTCAAAACGGTCAAAAATACCCATGTCATCTGTTCCTTATTCGCGGTCTTCCTCTTTCCTGAGACATATCGACGCTCAAAGTATCGACAGGTCTACACGGGTATTTTACCGTTTCGGCCACAATTGGGCGGAGTGAAGTCACCGTGTGGAGCCATGTCAAGGTGTTGTTGAAATGTGTTTGCCACCTGTTTGCTGTATCAACTAGCGCTGTTAAACTCGTGGAAGATCACTGAAATGGAGACGCATGAACCGGTTCAGTAGTACCCCCCACCCGCAGTATGCGCAGCGTAGTTCTCGACGGAGGAGTCGTGCTCGCTACGCTCTGGTTTCGTGCATCCTGACAACGCTGGTTACTCTTCCAGGAGTAGCGAGTTTTCAATCAAGGGCAGTAGCAGATGCTCCCCTAGAAACTCCGGGTGCCGCAAGCATTACGCTCTCGCGTTCTCAGGGGCGTATTGGTCAGGCCGTCCTCAATGACTCAGAAACCGACCGCACAACGGTTGTGCCGGATAATTCCTACTTCGGTGTGATCAAAGGGATGGAATCCTACAATTCCGCTGATTCGAATGAAAGCTCTGTTCCTTACAGGGCTGGGTATTCCCAAAAGTGGTTGGACGCTTCTGTCGCGCAGAACGATTACTGGTCCTACATCACTCGCGGTATTGCATGGGAGTATCACTTGGCCAGTGTCTACCAGTACCCCTATTACGGCGATTACACGCCCTACGCAATTTCCGCATCAACGACTAGTGCACTGGGCTATAAGCCCAATAACCCCGGAACGGTGTCCTTGAATGACACCTTCCTCATCGGCACGGTGCGACACAATAATTTCCCGATCTCCTCAAAGATCCACTGGGTCCACTCTTCCTTCGATATCCGCCTGGGAGACCTCGAAGAATCGTTCCCCTTCGATCAACACGAAACCGACAATGACACCGACACGACTGCGGTTGCTCGCACGGGGGGTCCCTATAAGTTGATTTCGCGTGCTTCTGCTCCCCGAACCTGTCCAACGAACGCTCCCTACTATGCTCTGACCCGCGAAAATGGTGACGGAGTCTGGTACTGCTATAGCTTTGTGGGTGAAGGTAAGGGTGATCGCGATATCTACACCGATTACCCCAACTACTATCCGCAGTCAGCGGGGAAGCCCGATCAGACACCCGCATCTGATGACGTCTTGTCCATTACGAAGACAACCTCCGATCGGACCATTACTGTTGATGGGATCCCTTACCGCCTAGTGCTTTTTGGTTTTGTCCCCAGTGCCGATGGAACCTGCCCCGCAAAGCCTCCGGCGGATGCAACGCCGGTTTCTACCTTTGCGACGAAGGAAAATCAGAGCTCTTTCGGGTGCCTCTACGGATCTTTTAGCCAAGAACGTTACGTGCGAGTGGCGAAGAAGATTAGCGAAGAGTCTGCGGCCGTTGGGACAACAATTCCCCGATTCGGCTTTACAACCCTAGGTGTGGGTGACTGGACTTCTCCGACTGGGACCCCTCTGTCGCTTTATGAACAGGTGGACTCCTTCGTTGACTGGTCTTCTTTTGCGGATTCGCCGCTGACCCCGACCGGCTATGGTGAAAGTGGCATTGTGACAAGTGGCTACCAGGCCTTCATTCCCGGGTATTCGGAGTTTGTTATTGCGGAAACCGGTCCGACAATTCCAGGTAAAAGACCCCTGCGATTTGGCGAACCCGGCTACTTCGGTCCGTGGAAAGTGAGCGATGACCCCAATGCCGCTCGCTGGCAGCTCAAAGATGTGACCTGCCTGAACGGCGTGGGTGAACGCGTCAATGTCAGTCGTGACCCCTTCACAGGAGGCGTCGATTTCTCAGAGGTTGCACCGGCACATTCTGTTGCTGCACTGCCCATTACCTGCACCTTTACCAATGAACAGAAGGCTCCCAAGCTGCGCATTGAGAAGGCCCTTGAAAGCGTTGAAGGTGCGACGACGGACGATATCACCGTCACGTACCGTATTACTGCAACAAATGACGGTACTATCGCGGGAACAACCGGACGTCTGGTTGATACCCCGCAGTTTGCTCCCGGGCTCACAGTGCGTTCAGTAGCGATTGCTGAATCTCTTGATGCTCTTGGGCGCGCACGTCAGCAAGGTGCGGCCTCGTCCTACGTGCTCACTACGGGAACCAATGTTGAAGCCGGCAAGTCTGCCACGTGGTACATCCGTATGAAGGTTCGCAGGGATCGCAATGCCTCGGATTATAACGAGGCTTCCTTGGACTGCAAGACGACGAAGGATCGCCTGACTCCAAAGAATGGTTTGTATAACGTCGTCAGCGGTCCCTACGACCATGATGGAGTGAGCAATAACGAGGCATGTGCTCCGGTTCGTCCGCGTACCATCCGCGTCGAGAAGGCCGGGACTCAGCCCATTGGTCAGAGGAATGAGGACGGTACCTACCCCTTGGAGGGTGCAGCGTTTGCGATCTATGACAACGAGGCGCTGAGCGGTACCCCCGTGAGCGTCCTCGAGGGTGGATCTGCTTTCGTCAGCGCACCACTGGAAGTAGACCGCTCGTATTGGCTGGTCGAAACGCGTGCCCCAGCAGGTCATGTTTTGTTGCCGCGTCCCATTCCCTTCCACATCAGCGTTGGGACTGATTCCGCTGCCTCGACGGTGATTACGACCGATTTTGGCGCCGATGAAGGATTCACCTCCGTGCGAGTTCTGCCCGCAAAGGTCGGTACAGGGGATGCCGCTCTTCCGGGTATCCGCGTCGTAGATACGCAAGTTGGTCATCTGCCCCTGTCGGGGTCAACGGGTATCTACCCGTACCTCGGTGCCGGTGCGGTACTGATGGTCGCAGCTGGTGCGATTCTGTGGATGAAGCGTCGCGAAGGGCTTGAAGCCTAAGAATTAGATGAAGGAGGGGGCGCCCG
>CALIZH010000253.1 GCA_938028585.1 uncultured Actinomyces sp.
TCAACCATTTACACCCCCGTCACGGGCTCCAGCACCAAAACCATGATTATTCTACGGCGGGGCAACCCATGGCGAAAGACGGCACCAACCGAGACGGGCGCCGCGTCCGTGCGGGTGCGAAGCCGGATGCTTTGAACGAGAAGCTCGCCGCCGGTAAGCCTGCAACCCGACTGGCCGACCCCGAGGTTTTCGAAGGCCCCGACCTGCCAGCCACGGACATTGGCGAGGGCGCGCTGCTTGACGGTGAGGCCATGCCAGAGCTGTCCGAATACCTGTCTGCAGTGCAGCGGGACGGCAGTGACCTTCTGTTTGAGGATCTGTCTGCTCGTTGTGCGGTGGAGGTGATGGCGACTAAGGGCCGGATCATCGTGGCTGGGGAAATCACCTCCAGCGTCAAGGTCTCCATCCGGGCCGCTGTACGCCGCGCCCTGACCCGGGCCGGCAACATCAAACCCGACAAAGCCAAATCCACCGAGAAAATCGACGGAGTCGTCGCCACCATCATGGCCCTAGACCGAGCCATCCGAAACGGCAGCGGACATGTCAGCGGCAGTGTCTACGACCAGCGCGGGTTACTCGTTTTGTAAAGAAAGATGCGGGGTGAGATTGGAAGAAAACAGTGATCTCACCCCACATCGATTATGAAACGATGGCTAAAGCAACTGTGAAGCCTCTTCAAGAAGAGCTTCTGAACTCCAGACCTTATTCATTGGCCCTTGGCGAGACGGCAAATAATTATGCGCGTACCGATATGAGTCATGATGATCAAAGGGCTTCACTAGGAAGCAACGTCCACCAGACTTGCTGAACACATTAGGCACCCATCCCTCGACATGCCCGCCATCTAGGATGAACCCAGCATAAGAGGCCACGACGATCGACTTATTGGCGACCAAAAAATCAGTATCCTCCTGGCTTACACGCCAGTGTCCAGTGACTCGAAGCGTTCCTTCAACAATCTGCGCCCAGGTGTCAGTAGAAACGTTACGGCGGACTTCATCGAGCACATCATTGCGTCGTCCCCATGTAGCATCGAAATACAAAGAAGGACGAGCCGCCTGTTTTTCGACTCCCATCGAACAGACTAGAGCTTTCTGTCCTTTTTCAACCATTAAGGGGCGATTTCGAGCAGAAGACAGGTATCCAATGTCCCAACCGGAATACTGTTGATTTCGCTGATTCGCGCCATCTGGAAATACTGAGATGAGATTGAGATCGATGAGTTTGCTCAACGTGTTAGAGCCAACTCCGAGGATTTCCTTGGCGGTTTCGAAGCCGTAAACGGCGTTATCAAAGCTGTACATGACAGCCTCCTTCGCTTTGTTCAGGTAGCAGTTGATTCGTACTACGTGACGTCAATCTTTCGTTTGGATTCGGCAAACTACTAATGCAGCGAACCGCTCCACTAGCAATTAGAGCACGGCACACACATCATGTCAAGTGTGACTAGATAGATTCGCCTAGTCTCAATTTTTAGGTAGTAGATATGGGTTTATTTAATTGGCTGCGCGGCGACACCGTCCGCACCGCTGATGGCCACGCGATTGGTACTGGTTATAGCTTTTTCTTTGGGTCGACGTCGTCGGGTCGTCCGGTGACAGAACGTAGCGCGATGCAGATGACTGCCGTCTACTCATGCGTGCGTATCTTGGCTGAAGCTATTGCTGGTTTGCCGTTGCACGTCTACCAGCAAAGCAGTGATGGTGCGAAGGTGAAGGCCTTGGATTATCCGTTGTATCTGCTTCTTTATGATGAGAACCCAAAAGAAGCACCAGCGGCGGGTGCATAGCCGACACCACGGAGGCGACCTTCACCCGGCTCACCTACATCGCCCTCGCACACCTCCACCTCAGCGTGGAACAGGCAGAGCTGATAGTGTTCGGGGTGCTGCTCGACCTGGTGGACTGCTAGCGCATCGAGACCGGCCGTGCCCAGCCGAAACGGGTGTGGTTTATTGATGATGTGATCCCGGCTGGAATCTAGGTATCAGTGGGTACTGTTGAGGACGCAGGTGGCTATGAGCTGGTCGATGCGCCGCACATCAATTTTCCTACCCAATTTGATTTTGAGATGACCGGCGCGTGTCCAAAGCTCTACTTCAGCATTGAAATCGATTCGTCCCGCATTCTCGGTTGACCACATGTTGATGGATGAATACGGAATCGAATAGATTTCAACCTTCTTCCCAGTCAAGCCTTGTGAATCACGTACAATAAGCCGCTTTGAAGTAAAAATAGCCGAATCTCGAAAAGTCTTGTATGCCGCGTAGGGTTGTTCTCCTTGGACGAGAAGCTGATTGACGTCCTGCGGAATGGGTACTTCTTCAAAGAAAGTCCATTCGGTGATGCCTGAAGTCTCCATGATTATTCCTCGTTGAAGCTCGTCGTTGATTCTTCCATCCCCGACTATTTCACCCCCTAAATAGTTAAGGAAGCGTAACACGCATGGCTGACTCGAGTTTTGGTTTGAAGATTGGTTTGGAGGGTGAGCGGGAGTTCAAGCGGGCGATCACGGATATCAACCGTGAGATGCGGGTGCTCGGCTCTGAGATGAAGCTCGTGGCCTCGTCGTTTGATAAGAACGACAAGTCCGCCGAATCCCTCACCGTCCGTAACCAGGTGCTGGGCAAAGAAATCGAAGCTCAAAAGTCGAAGATTGAGACTCTGCGCGCTGCGCTCGAAAATAGCGCTTCCTCGTTTGGTGAGAACGATTCGCGGACGAAGAACTGGCAGATCCAGCTCAACAATCCCAGCCAAGCCCCGTATCTCTGGGCCACAAGCACCCACCCTGGCACGCAGGAAGGGCGCGGCGTATGCGCGTGTATCCACTGACAGGGGAGAGCAGTACTCCTCCTACCAAGCGCAGGTGGACTACTACGCCACCTACATTCAAGGCCGACCTGAGTGGGAGTGCAGAAAGTATTGCACTCTCACTCAGGGATGTTGCTGACATCAATAGACAAGATGTATGCCGCTACAAGGCTCAGAATGAGGACGATAACGGTCACTGCCGCCACGACGAATTTTCTTACCACAGTTTCGGCAGAGGGTAGTGAAACCTCGGCTAAAGTCAACACCCTACACGCATTCATGAAAGCGACAACTAGCCAACACAGTAAACCAAGGCTTGTTACGAACAACATTCGGTCTACCCAGACCTCTGACACAAACTCGACCGGGTAAGGATAACGTTGAAAAATCCTGATTGGGAGATCACTAAACCAGCCGTACGACACCGGTAGCAACAGTACAAGCCCTGCCCACCAGAAAACTCTCCTGATTAACCCCTGTATATCTCCGATTGAAGTAATCAAATTCTTCATCGTTTAACTGTACCGGCAGGTATGCCGGAAAGTCGCGAGTTGGTCTCAATCAGAGGAAGCGTTAGAAGGGGTACCAGCACACTGCGTCTAGCCGTCACCTACTGCTGTAGGGGAACGCAAGTATGCTCACGTGAAGGAGGAATAGGTGGCAAAGGATGGCACGAATCGTGGCGGACGCCGGGTGTGTGCGGGTGCGAAGCCGGAACCGTTGCGTGAGACTTGGGCGTGGTTGGACGTGCGTGGTGCGCCCAGTTCGTCGCCCCACGCTTGATCGAGTCATATGCGCAGGCGTTCGCGCGTTATGTGCACTGCGAGCAGGCGATCTTGAAGTCCGGCCTGCTTAGCAAACATCCGACGACGGGCGCAGCTATCGCCAGCCCTTTTGTTGCGATGCCGTAGTCGTTTGGTAAGCAGGCGAACGTGTACTGCTACGAGATTTACGAGATCATCCGCGCCACCGCGACCCGCGACTACTCCGAGGCGACGCCCGCGGATCAGTTGATGGAACGCCTTCTTGACTAACCACCCCGCCCCGCGGCGTACACCGTGTACGTCCTGAATTCTTGCCCGCTCACCGCCTGTGGTGTGCGGGTTCTTCTGTATTGACCCCAGTTGATTGGAGCAAGCCCTGATGACGAGTATCCGTACCTGCGAGTCCACCTGTATCGGTCACCCGGACAAGTTGTGTGACCTGATTGCTGACACGGTCCTGGATGACCTTCTGTTTGAGGATCTATCGGCTCGTTGTGCGGTGGAGGTGATGGCGACCAAGGGCCGGATCATCGTGGCCGGGGAGATCACCTCCAGCGTCAAGGTCTCCATCCGGGCCGCTGTACGCCGCGCCCTGACCCGGACAGGCGGTGAGGGAGCGTTCGTGCTCACCGGCGCGGGTGATCAGGGCACGGTGTACGGGTATGCGACCGACGAGACACCCGAGTATCTGCCGCTGCCGCTGGTGATCGCCCATGAGATCTGCAAGCGCCTCGATGCTGCGCGCATGGAGGGCACCATCAGCGGTATCAGCTCGGACGGCAAATCCCAAGTCTCACTGCGCTACGAGGGAGAGCGCGCGGTGGGAGTTGCGGCTGTGGTCGTGTCTATCCAGCACACCCAACCCGGCCGCAACACGGCTGAGCCCAGCATCGACGACGTCATCCCTGTAGGGATCTGAGAGCTGGTGCTCTACAGCAGGCAACCTTGCCGTGAGACAATCGTGTCCACCAACGAGGACTCTCCTCAGTATTCTCGAGAGAATCACGTTTTCAGGTGGACACGAGGTATGCCTGTGTTGTTTGTCTAAAGATCTGAGTTGGGCTATATTAGTATTAATCGTTCAGCCCGCCTCAGAACCTCGGTTTTGGGAGTGGGCTGGATCTTTATTCAGCGGCACACGGGCGGAGACACTGGTGATGAAGCGTGACGAGCAGGCACGGCCGCTGAAACCACCGACCAGTGTGCCTGAGCAGATCGAGTTGCTGCGTTCGCGTGGCATGGCCGTCGATGACGAGCTAGCCAGTCAATGGCTCGAGGCGGTCCTGTACTACCGGCTCTCCGCTTACTGGTATCCGCTGCGCCGCGTGGATACTGAGGAGCATGTTGAGGATGGCTTCGTTCCTGGAGCTGACTTCGCTGACGTCGTGGCGTTGTACGAAGCGGACAGGAAACTACGCACTCTCATTCATGATGGGATGGAAAGGATCGAGGTCGGTCTCCGTAGCCGTCTGACCTCCCTCCTGTGCCGCGACAATGCGCTCGGCTATCAAGAGCGCAGGTTTTACCGGTCAGGTTTTGACCTCGATGGTTGGCTTCGTACTGCTCGCAGGCGTGTTGACCGAGCTGGCGCACACAACACAGCGATCGACCATTACAAGAAGCAATATGGTGGCCAGTACCCATTCTGGGTCCTGAGCGAAGTCCTCGACTTCGGCGATGTCTCCAAGCTCTATCAAGGGCTCACCTACAAGGCGCAAGCGCAGATTGCTGAGACTTTCGGCATCACGATTGACCTGGGTGCTTTGTCGAAGAATGAACGGAAGATCGTCAGGAGGAGGCATCCGCTGGCTTCCTGGTTTGAGCAACTCACCATCGTTCGTAATACGTGTGCACACCACGGCCGGCTGTGGAACAAGTCCTTTGTTCCCGCATCCACTAAGTATGTGCGAACTATCCCAGGCCTCGAATCGCTCCCGGACGGCCAGAGCGAACGCATCTACGGTGTTGTGCTGTTCATGGCGCATCTCCTGAATATCCTGTCGCCGGGGACCTCATGGCCAGTGAAGGTCAACAACCACATCGCCAACTGCTTCTTAACGCTGCCGATGGTTAAAGCCCACAGCTTGGGCATCACCTCAAACCAGACGATCCATCCGGGTAGTTGACGTAATCCGTTTGGCTTCTCAAGCCCAGTCAGCTCGCCCAGGGGCTGAAGCACCACGGTGGTGCTGGGAGCGTTGAGCTTGTTATCGATCCGGTTGAGATTGCTGCTGATCCGGTCTTTGAGCGCGGTGACAAGGGCGTCGTAGGTGCTTAGGTCGGCTTGTTCTGGCATAGGGCCCAGATCGCGCGAAAGCGGCATGCGCTCTAGTAGGGCTGTTGCTTGCTTGTAGGCGCGGCTGAAGGTCTCAAGGGCCTGGACTTTGCGGTCGTATTCGCTGTCGAAGCAAGCTTTGAGAGTTTGCTCGAAATCCGTGGGCAGGGTTTGCTGGCAGAAGGGACAGGTGGTTCCTGCGGCCTGGGAGTAGTGGGTGTGGCCGTGGCGCACCCAGTCGGCGGCACCAAGTTTGGACACGAAGCGCGCGTACTCGCTTTCAACGCTGCTGACGATCGGTTCAGCAAGAATCGATTCATCTGGGGTGTGAACCTCGATGTCATCAAGCGGGGCGCATTGGTTTGCGCTACTGTCGTGAGCGAGCCGGTACTGCGCGATAAGCGCCTGAAGGTCATGGTCGACTGCCGTGGTCTGGGCAAGCACGTAGTCGGCGAACTTTTGTTTGCTGCCTCGTACACCGTTAAACGCGAACGGCATTTCAGAGCGAAGGTTCTGAGTGGCACTCCAGCACTGTTCTTCAAACGCTGAGCGCAGTTGTGCTAGCGGACTTCAAGGTTTGACCATTCCCAATGATCTGCCGAACAACTGCAACTACT
>CALIZH010000254.1 GCA_938028585.1 uncultured Actinomyces sp.
GTATCACCTAGTCTTGGTGGCGTGCGGTGAAAGGCTCGCGCTGGTGTGTGGTGAGTGACGTGTCGGAAAACATAGCACGAATCGTTGTTGCAAAAACTTCGTCTGTATGCAGGTCAAGCTGTAATCAATGAAAATCGACTTCTAAGGCTCCGGCTGACACTGGGTGAAGTGGATGACGTGTTGTTGAATATACACCAAGTAATGGAAGAATACTACCGTACTTCTGACTGCGTGATGGTCTACTCTGAGTTGAAGTTAGAACCGGGCTGCTTGGCAGGCACTTCGTTGAAACTGCCTTGAATGGACTCGTTGTGGTGATAGTAAGCTGAATTTTGGTGGTGATGAGTCGAATGGGCAACGGCTTTTCATGTGGGCGCTCATTCGGCTATGCCGACGTTGTTCATCGCAAAACTGAAGCAAGGTCAGCTTCTAATTTGCGTGTGCATGTCCCATAAAGATCGATGTTGATTTGTCTTGAAAGGAAGTGCTATGCAAGAAATTGTCTCATATTTGAAGGATAGGGGGGTTGAGCATCTAGTTCACTTCACCCCAATTTCAAACCTGGAAGGAATTCGTCGCCTCGGTATAGTTCCGCGACTCGAACTTGAACAGTGTGGTGATGCTGAATTTAAAGCGTTAGATGATATGAGGCTTGATAGTGGTAAGCACATGTCATGTTTCTCTCTGTCGTTTCCAAACTTTCAAATGATGTATCGCTATCGTAAGTTGCTTCAGGAACGTGGAGATGATATCGCTGTTCTGTTTATTAGAATAGATTGTCTTGCTCGTTTGTCTATGGACGGAGTGCGATTTTATCCAAGTAATGCGGCGTCTCATGAGTGTAGAGAAATTGAGGAGGGTGATCTTATGGGGATGGAAGCTGTTCGTCGCATGTTTAGCGAAAGGGGGCAAACGCGTCGTGGGCATGAATTTTTTCGAAAAGAACTGGGTATTCCTACGTATTTGACGACTGATCCGCAGGCAGAGGTGCAGATTGCAGCTACCATTCCTTGGTCGGATGTTTGTTTCGTTGCTGTGAAGGGATTTGAAAAGCGGGAAGAGTTGAGGAGACTGGGGTTGTATGGGGATGTATATGGAAAGTGGGATGTTAAGCGGGAAAAGTCTTTGAGTGTGTTTTCGTATCCTGAATGTTGGAGTGTTTGGGTGGAGAAAGGGTAATGTTGTTATGGCTTTTCGGCCGGTGTTTGTTGT
>CALIZH010000255.1 GCA_938028585.1 uncultured Actinomyces sp.
TTTTTAATCAATCGTCATCGAAGTGCGATCAAGGCGTAACTAATGCGCAAGAAGAGCGATTGTGTGTTGCTCGACACAAAAAGTGCCCAAAAAACTCCAAAAAATTAAGACACGCCCTTAAAAGTCGCGGAAAAACTGACAAAAGTGCCATTTATTCCTTAATCTGTTCCCTGAAGCCACCGAAGTGGCATCCATAACCGACAAGAATGAGGTTTTTCAATGTCCGTCAACCGCACTGAACTTGTTGCCAAGATCGCCGAGCGCGCCAACATCTCGAAGGTCCACGCTGACGCCGCCCTTGCTGCGTTCCAGGATGTCCTGGTCGAGTCCCTGTCCAAGGGTGAGACCGTCAAGGTGACCGGCCTGCTCTCCGTCGAGCGCGTCGAGCGTGCAGCACGCACCGGCCGCAACCCCCGCACCGGCGAAGAGATCAAGATCCCCGCAGGCTTCGGCGTCAAGCTCTCCGCTGGCTCCACCCTGAAGAAGGCTGTCGCCAAGTGAACTCAGCCTTGCGCTGAAAAACACTGAAACTTCGATGCGTTTCGTGCATCGATATTTTCACTCTCGTGTGTGCCCCGGTCCCCCGACCGGGGCACACACGCGTCTCAACACCGGGAGCTGAGATAGCTCGCTTGGCAACAGAGCTGGGTGTAAGCTGAAGGCGCACAAACTGTACACACAGGCGTGTTCGTTGCTTGGCCTCGAAACCCCATACTCTTGCGGCCACAGCTCTGCCCGCGCCTCGCGATCCCAACATCAATGAGGAGTTCCAATGCGGATTGCCATCTTGCCCACGCCCGAAGATATTGCCGTCGTCGCAGCCGATCGCATTCAAAGTCTTCTGGAGCGCAAGCCTTCTGCAGTACTTGGTCTTGCGACGGGCTCGACTCCGCTGCCCCTGTACGATGAGCTGACCAAGCGTTACGAGGCCGGCGAAATTTCTTTCGCGAACACTCAGTCTTTCAACCTTGATGAATACGTTGGCCTGCCCGAAGACCATCCCGAGGGCTATGCGAACTTCATTCACCGTTTCCTCGTTGATCGCGTTGATTTCCCCAAGGGCGCCGCGCACGGCCCCAACGTCTGGACCGGCGACAATGACCAGGCCGCAGCAAACTATGACAAGGCGATTCGCGATGCCGGCGGCATTGACCTCCAGATCCTTGGAATCGGCGCAGACGGACACATCGGCTTCAATGAGCCCGGCGGATCCTTTGCCTCGCGCACTCACGTCGATGTTCTTACCGAACAGACTCGTCGCGATAATGCTCGTTTCTTCGATGGCGATATTACGAAGGTTCCTACCCACTGCATCACTCAGGGTTTGGGAACCATCATGGAATCCGGAGAAGCCCTGCTGATTGCAACCGGCGCAGGAAAGGCCGAGGCCGTCCGTCAGCTGGTCGAGGGTGCGATTTCCGCCCGTTGGCCCGCCACGATTTTGCAGATGCATCCCAATGCCATTGTTCTGCTGGATGAGCCTGCAGCTCAGGGCTTGGAACTCGCGGATTTCTACCGCGAGGTGTGGGCTAAGCATCAAGCGTAATTCCCGTGTTCGCGGCCGTTTCTGATCAACATCAGAAGCGGCCGCGTCCTACAATAGGGGACATGTCTTTTCTTGATGAACCCCAGGGACCTTCCGCGCCTCAAGGCCCGCAAACCCAGTCGTCGACAGGCTTGCTTGAGCGCACCGAGGTTGAACAAGAGAAGAGCCCCGGAGATGGCGATCGCTTCGCGCACTTTGTCCGCCGCGATAAGGCTGACTCTTCAATGATTACCGGCCAGCCGGTAGTTGCGCTGTGCGGTAAAGTCTGGATCCCCACTCGAGATGCCTCGAAATACCCCGTCTGCCCGACCTGCAAAGAATTGCGTGATTCCATGGGTAAGAACGGCAGGAATTGGCCATTTTCTGATGGAAACGGCCAGGGAGGTTCCGCGGAGTGAGTCCCACTGTGCAGGGGCCATCGCACGCATCTTCTTCCGCAGCCACTTCTCTTCCTCCTGCCTTCCCGCGCCGAGCCCCCTGGGGAACAGCTGGAAGTCTGCGCGCGTGGCAGGCCGCAGCCCTGGAACAATACATGGCGGCTTCTCCACAAGACTTTCTTGCGGTTGCTACCCCCGGCGCGGGTAAAACGACCTTCGCCCTGCGTATCGCAGTTGAACTCATGGGTGCTGGTATTGTTGAAAAAGTTACGGTTGTTTGCCCTACCGAGCACCTCAAAAGCCAGTGGGCAGAGGCCGCTGGGCGCGTTGGAATCCACATCGATCCCGCGTTCTCGAACTCTCAAGGCATGGCGGGTTCGCACTTTGATGGGGTCGCTGTCACCTACGCGCAGGTTGCCTCCAATCCCATGGTTCACGCCGCCCGGACGCGCCTTCACCGCACCTTGGTGATCCTTGACGAGATTCACCACGCGGGTGATGCGCTTTCGTGGGGCGATGGCGTTCGTGAAGCCTTTGACGAGGCCACGCGTCGCCTTGCGTTGACCGGTACTCCTTTCCGCTCCGACACTTCTGCCATTCCTTTTGTGCGCTACGAAGAAGACGAGGAGGGGATCAAGCGCTCTAAAGCCGACTTCACCTACGGCTATGGCGATGCCCTGCGTGACTTCGTTGTCCGTCCGGTGCTCTTCATGTCCTATTCGGGGCAGATGTCGTGGCGAACGAATGCGGGCGATATTTACACTGCGCGTTTGGGTGAGCCCCTTACTAAAGACCTCATGAAGCAAGCTTGGCGAACCGCACTCGACCCGAAGGGGGAGTGGATCAGTGCAGTGCTGCAAGCTGCCGATCAGCGCTTGGAGGAAGTGCGACGGCAGGTTCCCGACGCTGGTGGTTTGGTGATTGCGTCTGATCAGGATAAAGCCCGTGCATACGCGCGCCAACTACGAGCAATTACGGGGCAGCGTCCAACGGTTGTTCTCTCCGATGACGCTGACGCATCTGAGCGCATCGACGAATTCCGTCAATCGACCGATAAATGGATGGTCGCTGTGCGCATGGTCTCCGAAGGCGTGGACGTTCCGCGCCTGAGTGTTGGGGTGTACGCAACCAACGCCTCGACTTCTCTTTTCTTTGCACAGGCGGTTGGGCGTTTTGTGCGCGCCAGGCGCCGAGGCGAAACTGCGACGGTGTTCATTCCTTCTGTTCTTCCCTTGCTGAATTTGGCTGGGGAGATGGAAGTTCAGCGCGACCACGCGCTGAACCGGCCTCCCTCGAAAGAGGGGGACATGTGGAACCCCGAAGATGCCATGGTTGCTCAGGCGAATAAGAGTGAGAGCGCTTCGAGTGATCTTCTCAATCAATTCGAGGCCTTGGGCGCGGATGCGCAATTTGATTCCGTGCTTTTTGATGGTGCTGCATGGGGGACCGAGGCCGATGTCGGCTCCGTCGAGGAACAAGAATATTTGGGAATTCCGGGCCTCCTAGAACCCGAACAAGTGACCACTTTGCTTCGAGCGCGTCAAGAAGAACAGCTGGCGACTCAGCGACGTGAAGCGAGTGCGCGGCGGGCACGTGAAGAGAATGCCAACATCCCGGCACACCGACTGCGAGCAGCTAAGCGCAAGGAGCTTTCTCGCTTGGTGTCCTCATGGTCTAGGCGTTCGGGACAGCCTCATGCGAGTATTCACGCAGAACTGCGACGCAGGGCTGGTGGACCAGAAGTCGCTCAAGCAACGACGGAGCAGATCGGGGCCCGTATTGCTCTTTTGCGTGAGTGGTTTGTCGGTCGCGGGTAGGC
>CALIZH010000256.1 GCA_938028585.1 uncultured Actinomyces sp.
CCTCCCTGCCCGAGGGCGCGCCTCGCTTTAGCGCGGGGGAGGGCCTCGTCAAGACGAGCGCCGCCTGGCTCATCGACCACGCGGGCTGCTCCAAGGGCTTCCACCTGCCCGAGGCCGGGGACCCGCCGCGAGCGTCCCTGTCCACGAAGCACGTGCTGGCCCTGACGAACAGGGGCGGCGCGAGCAGTGCCGACATCGAGGCCCTGGCCCGCGCCGTGCGCGAGCGCGTGTATGACGCGTTTGGCGTGACCCTGGTGCCCGAGCCGGTCACGGTCGGCATCACCTGGTAGCGAGATTGACTATGTGGGACTATGTGCCAATCTTGATTGGCGTATGTGGTGCATTGATGGTAGCCGGTATCTATTGGAAGCTGAAAAAAAGTACTGTATCCCGCCTCAAACTGCTTAAAATCGCTGCAAGAGTCGCATTTGTGCTGTCATTAGTCAGTACTATCTATGTACCTTTAAAATCTAGCGCCGCTCTGATCTGGTTCTGGATAGTTGAGTTTTTGCTCTATCAAGTCATTGTGCGCCTGGGTGGTCGATTCAAGAAGGCCTACAAGGAATTTAGATCGGATCCGCAATACTATCTCATAAGTCGATCATCGTGTGTTAATGAATCTATGAAGCCAATTGTGGAAGCGTTAGTACCTAAAGGTAGCTGGAAAGATGTACGCATAGGTAAGCCTGTGTCGCCAGGGTCTGTTCAGATTGCGCTAGCCGCATGCGCTTCAATAGTTGCGCTATTTTTGATTGCGATAACTTGGGTGTTTTTCTTCAGTGAAGAAGAGTATTTACGTCTTGGAGTTTGGATTTTTCGATATTCTCTCCTGTTTTCAGCGGTCATAATTACTTTATGTTACTTAATGGTTCTTGTTATTTTGGCTGCTCTTCAGTGGTTTCATGTTATGGTTTTCCCTATCCGTTTTGGCAAATCGCTTCAATGTGTTGCTGATTGGTCTGGATATGGGGCTGCGTTGGCGAGTTGCCTCGTGTTGATTCTTCCCGCATTCTCTCTTTTTCTAGGAATAAAGCTGAATTCTGCCAATCACCCCTCCTTTTCTCTGTCATTGTTATTTGATGCTGCAAGTGTGGGGGCTCTTGGAGGCTTGGTATTTGGTTGTTTTGTGGGATTGTTTCGCCTAATTGATTCGCGCAATGTTCTCTATAATTCGATATGTCCAGCAGTATTTTTTGGACTTCTTAATCTTGGCTTGATTTATAGTGCTTTAGGATTGCGTCCAAGTGTTTTGCTTAATCGTTATGTTGAATCGTATTCAATTGATGGTGTTGATGCGTGCGATAATGCTGAGACCGCGAAGCTGATTTTTGATGAATGTCTTTCGTGGAAGTGTGAACGTTTTTTGGCTGTCGCGAAACAGTGTAAGTCAGCTGTGAATACATTTGTTGTCCAATATGATTCAATCTATTTTTGGGCGGTGCTAATTATTCTAGTGGGTTTTGTTATAGGGCGCCTTGTGCGCAGCATTAGGCGTTCAAAGGGTGGATTGCCTGAGGTTGTTGTTTCGTCTGCCTGATCGCTACTGAATTCTTGTGCCGACCGTTCTGACCTGTCGTTGTGTAGTGATGTTGGTGGAAGAATCTTTCTGATTATTGATCAGTCACTCGGTAGTCGATCGAGAACTTAGATATTGTCGGATTTGTGAGGCTGTTACTCGTAGAATTGCTTCTAATAGCAGTTGCAGCTTCCACTTTTGGTGATAGTTATTCGCATCCGGATAGATTATGCGCATCTGGATAGGTAAATCACTTATCCACATCTTCATAACCTATCCGCGTGAGGCCGCGGAGCGTAAGCGCTCGATCATGTCGGGCACATTGCGGGTGACGGCCGTCCACAGGAGCTGGTCATCCATGCTCTGATAGCCCGAGTGTGCGGCAATGTTGCGGGTCGTGCGCAAGGCGCGCTTCTCAGAGGAAGACAGGGCATCCATGTAGGACGCGTACTCCTCGCGCTCCAGGAATGCGGCCAGCCGGATGATTACCATGCACGCGGAGTCGTACTCCGGGCAATCGGCGCTAAAGGCCTCGACGGGGGTAGCAGCAACTCGCTCGATGCGGTGGGTGATGACGTCCAGTTCGCGCAGGAAGTTCTCGTCATCGAAGCTTGGCGCGTGCCTTCGCGCCACTCGCGGCCGAGGGGTGAAGGGAGCAGACTCGCTCATAGTGCCACGGC
>CALIZH010000257.1 GCA_938028585.1 uncultured Actinomyces sp.
CAGGCGTAGGCGATGTGTGCGTAGGTCCAGGGGATGACGAACGCCAGGACGAGGACGGTGGCGATGGTGCGCTTGCGCGGAGGCTTGACCCTCATGGGATCTGCCCCACGGTGACGTCACCGAAGTTGGCGTAGAACTCATCCCAGCTCATCGTGAAGGTCGCTCCCGTTCTGCTGCCACTGTTACCACTGCGATCGTTGTGTCCCCAAGGGTTGATGAGGGTCACGCCGTTCTCATCTGCTGCGGCCACCGTGTAGACGTGGCTGGAAGCGATCGTAATATCCTCTCGGCTGCCGTTAGCGGTGACCTGCGCGTCTCCGGCAGATGGGCTGGACTCGGCGACAATGGGATGTCCCCACTTGATTGCATCAATGGTCCTGTGTTTGAGGTCTCCATGATTGAGACCAATGTTTGGGATGATGTTTCCCGGAGTGCCGGAGATGTTCTGCATAGTGATTGTGGATAAGCTCGCCGACGCTCCTTCGTGGGTGAACCTGCCTTTCGTTCCCCCAGGGTGGGACTGAATGAAGGCTTTCTCGAAGATGGAAGCGAGATCCGCCTTGGACGAGTTCCCGGCTGTGTCACCATAAGTCATGACGTCCTGAACGAACACGCGCTTTTCGTTTCTCCCGTATCCCGGGAAGTCCACGAAGTACCCGTCGATCTTTCCTTGCGCGTTGTAGTGCGGAGTAACCAGGCTCGCCAGGTATTTGCGGCCCTCCTCGGTCTGGTTATAGGCGTTCAGGGTGGACAATAGATGGCAGTCGCCGATCTGGTGCTGACGGATGTCGAACAGTGGCTTCGACGGATCCTGCAGGCGCTTGTGGATGTCCTCAAGCTCCTGCTGTGACATCATGCGCGTGTCTCCGAGGTCAACATCGTCCAGTTTTCCATCGCCATCAATGTCGATCTGTTGATGGTCCTCGGGGGTGAAGTACAGTGCCTCTCTCAGAGAAGCCGCAGTATTGAGAGCCTCGTTTGAGAGGGTGCCCTGAGCGATGCTGTACAAAATCCCCAGATCTGCCAGTTTCTTCTTGTATTCCTCCCAGCGCGTTATCTTATCGAGGAAGGGGATTGACTGAAAGTCATCCCACAGGTCATCTGCCTGCCCACGGATGGAATCGACCTTCTGCTTCGCTTCTTCGAGCTTGAAGTAGTAATTCTTCAGTGTATCTGCTGCCTGGAGGGTTCCATCCTCCCAGTTGGAGAGTTCGCTCAGCTCGTTGTTTTTGCTCCGGATGAAAGCCCTTTTCGCTTCCCCCTTCCAACCTGTCAGGGTGGAGGCTAATTGGGAGATGTCGTTTCGGAGCGATCGGACATCGCGTGATTGGTTGCGTAGTTCATTCTGGCACGACCAGATAGATCCGAGATCGCCGGGAAGCTGAGGGAAGAGTAAAGCGAATGGTGAATGCATGGCAGACTCGTTTCTAGAGCTTGGAGATAATGGACTTGAAGGTCTCGGCGATTTCGTCGTCCATGTCCTCGGTCGCCTGCGCCGTGTCACGCAGTGCGCCTGCGGTCTTATCGAGCCAATGGTGGGCCGCGTTTTTGTGTGCGTTGTACATGCCGGTGAAATAGATAAGTGCGGTGCCGACGGCAGCGTCGCCAGTGTCGACGGCGAAAGGGCTTGCCTTCTTAAGTTTGAACTCGGACATGTTGGCCGAGAGCTGGTGTACCGTGTCCGCTGCGGACCGTAGCTGCTCCGTGTCCATCTGAAAGACGCTCATGGCATCCTCCTTGATGTCGTGCTTAACGGAGGGATTTTAGTGGGGGAGGGCACAATATGCAAATCTCCTCATCGGGCCATGGTTAGCGACGGTGCCCGAGAGGAGGTGCCCGAGTGGAGATGCTCAGACCGGGGGAAGGGAGGAGGTGCTACGAGTGTCAGAGGGGTGCAAGAAGGCAACGAAAAAGCGTGACACCTCTGCGGTGTCACGCTGGCGGGGGTGGGGCGCGCGATAGTCACGCGCCCCGCATTGTCTCAGGCGCGCGTGCGAGCGATCGAGAGGATCGCGGGGGAGACGATCAGGGCGGTCAGAGCGATGACGACCGCGAAGACGACCGAGGCGACGGAAGTGACCTGCAGGGCGGCGAAAACACCGAGGGCTGCGAGGACGACGATGAGGGCCACGAGCACGGAAGCCGAGGCGGTGGCCTGGGACATGGTGGGAGCGGTTTCAGCCTTGACGATGTTGT
>CALIZH010000258.1 GCA_938028585.1 uncultured Actinomyces sp.
CTGCAACACTGAAAGGACACTGAGATGTTCAGCCTGATCTCTCGCCTGCGTGAGCCGCTCTCTGCTGAGGGGCGCGTCGGCTTCGCTCAAGTGATGTACTTGTCCTGCATCGTCGGTATCGTTCGGGGTTTCTCTCTGATTTCTTTCATTCCAGCTGCGATTGCTCTGACTTCAGGGGAAGCGGCATGGGGTATGAGTCTGCGCGGCTGGCTGATTATGCTTGCGGTCTGCGCTGTGGCCTCGTTTGTCTTGGAGTATGTGTTGGCCATGCGCTCCTACGTCGTGGCCTTCGATTTCCTGACGAATATGCACCGTGCGATCGGAAATAAGATCGCTTCTCTTCCTCTTGGTGCTTTCCGTGCAGACACAGCTGGGAAGACCTCGCGTCTAGTCTCCCGAGAGCTCATGATGCTTGGCGAGATCTTCGCCCATATGTACTCGCCTTTGATCGCCGCGATTGTAACCTCACTGACGATGCTGGCAGGGATTACACTCTTTTCCCCGATGCTTGGTGTCGCCTGCCTAGCTGCGATCCCCATTGTTGGCGGGGGAGTGTGGGTTGCTCGTCGGTGCCTACTTTCAGGCTCAGCGTTAAAAGAACCTCCTGCCCAAGAGCTATCTCACCGAATCGTCGAATATGCGACCAAGCAGGGGGCATTGCGAGCCTGTGGTCGATCGGCCTCTTATGAGCCGCTTCAGCAGGCTGAAAAATCCTACGGAGCGGCCGCTAGACGTTCTCTCATTAGAGAGACGCTGGGACAAATTGTCAATGGTATGGCTGCGCAGGTTGTTGTTGTTTCTCTGATTAGCGCAATCGGTGTGCTTGCCGTCTGGGGAAGTGCAAGTCCAATCGAGGCAGTTGTCGCAATTGGCTTGCTTCTGCGCTTTACACAGATCCTTGTCGATATCGGCGCGCTTGCCTCTGCTTTCGAAACGCGTCGCCCGGTCCTTGATCTCGCCCACGAAATTCTTTCCGCGCCCGAACTTCCTGTCCTATCGGATGATTCGAGCCTGAGCGTCCAGTCCGCGTCAAGTTCGTCCGTAGCGCTCGATCGTGTCTCCTTCTCATACGAGGTCGATCACCCGGTTTTGCGCGACGTTTCCTTCCGAGTTGAGCCGGGTACGATGACCGCTATTGTTGGTCCTTCAGGCTGCGGAAAGACGACGATTGCCCGTCTGATTGCGCGTTTCTATGACGTGGATAGTGGCACGGTGAGCGTGGGAGGCCGTGATGTTCGCCAGTATGATCCGTCGGAATTGATGGCACAACTTTCTTTGGTTTTCCAAGATGTCTATCTTTTCGACGATACCCTTGAAGCGAATGTTCGGATTGGCCGCCCTGGAGCGAGTAGCGCCGAGGTGGAGGAAGCCGCACGTCTGAGCGGCGTCGATGAAATTGTCGCGCGCCTGCCACTCGGGTGGAAAACTCGTGTCGGTGAGGCAGGACGGGCTCTTTCCGGTGGTGAACGCCAACGTGTATCGATTGCCCGTGCGCTCCTTAAGGGGGCGCCTATCGTCCTCTTCGATGAGGCTACCAGTGCCCTTGACCCCGAGAATGAACACCGTGTCACCGCAGCGATGGATGCATTGCGACGTAATGCATCGCTCATCGTTATTGCTCACAAGCTAGATACGATCACGGCTGCTGACCAGATTGTCGTCCTTGACGAGAATGGGCGCGTTGTTCAAATTGGTACCCATTCGCAGCTCTTTGCGGAAACTGGAGGGCAATACCGGGCATTCTGGGAGGCTCGCTCGCGGGCGGCGGGATGGCGCCTCGTGTGAAGCTGATCGACTGGCGCTTGGCATCTACGCCTATCGGAATGCTCCATGGGAAGTTTGAGGTGTGCTGATACACACTTTCAAAGCTGGAACCCCTACTGCGATGCGTGTTAAGCTACTCGTTGCCGAAGACCGTCGGTCATCCACCTCGGTGGATTCCAAGTGCGAAAGCTTCCGACGCAGGTGAGTGACTTCTTTTGAAGTGGGTTTCATTTGAGCCCGGCCGCTTTCCTGCGTGCCGGGCTTTTTCGTGCGTCCGGCGGTGAATTTTTGAAAGGAGGACCATGGCGAAGTCCGACAAGGTGGCAGCAGTTGCCGAGCTCGTGGAGCGTTTCCGCGCAGCCGACGCTGTCCTGCTGACCGAGTACCGCGGTCTGACCGTTGGCCAGCTCAAGCAGCTGCGTCGCGGCCTGGCTGGCAATGCGACCTACGCCGTGGCAAAGAACACGCTGGCGATCCTGGCGGCTCGCGAAGTTGGTCTCGATTTCCTCGAGGCTGACCTGAAGGGCCCGACCGCTATCGCTTTCGTCACCGGTGAGCCCGTTGAGGCTGCCAAGACGCTGCGTGATTTTGCCAAGGAGAATCCTCAGCTGGTACTGAAGTCCGGTGCTATGGAGGGCGCACAGCTCTCCGCTGAGGCTGTCAAGAAGCTTGCCGATCTCGAGTCTCGCGAGGTCCTGCTGGCCAAGGCTGCAGGCGCCCTCAAGGCGAAGATCTCTCAGGCGGCATACGCCTTCAACGCGCTTCCGTCCAAGGCGGTGCGCACCATCGATGCTCTGCGTGAAAAGCAGGGCGAAGCGGCCTGACGTGACAGGCCCGCGAAGGCACTCGCCTTTGCGATCACATCCACAATCTGCTCACGTAGCAGGCCAAAATCGAAAGGATGCCAATCATGGCTAAGCTCTCCAACGACGAGCTCATCGAAGCTTTCAAGGAAATGTCCCTCATCGAGCTCTCCGATTTCGTGAAGCTCTTCGAAGAGACCTTCGACGTTACCGCTGCTGCTCCCGCAGCCGTTGCCGTTGCTGCTCCTGCAGCAGGCGATGCTCCCGCAGCTGAAGAGAAGGACGAGTTCGAGGTTGTCCTCGAGTCCGCAGGCGACAAGAAGATCGCCGTCGTCAAGGCTGTCAAGGCTCTGACCGGCCTGGGCCTCAAGGAAGCCAAGGACCTGGTTGACGGCGCCCCCTCGACCATCTTCGAGAACGCCAAGAAGGAAGACGCCGAGAAGGCTAAGGCTGAGATCGAAGAGGCCGGCGGCAAGGTCACCCTTAAGTGACTTTCCCCGT
>CALIZH010000259.1 GCA_938028585.1 uncultured Actinomyces sp.
TGGCTACCGAGGACCAGCACATCCCCCGTGAAGGAATGCCACAATGGGTTCCCCTTTCTGTTGACCTTTCGGTGCCAAGCTTCGATGATGTTGTTCATCCAGACGGCGAGGGCTACCCTGCGGCATCGTCTCATTCACCCCAGCAGGACACACCTGCGAATGTCCCCACCCTTCCTCACAGCAATCGCAGTTCCCAAGGGAGCGTCCAGATGAGCCAAGCAAAGCCCGAACACCCCATCGTCCCGACCTTGCCCGCAACCGCGCGCATGTACGACGTCGACGCAACTGCGCCCGCCGGTATCCCCTTGGGCGCTGCAGCTGCCGAGGCCTCGGCTGAGACAGCCGCCGCTAAGGCTCAGCACCAGGAAGCGACTTCTCGCATCCCCGCTCCGCTCCCCCACGGTTTTGCCGAGGGCGCGGTTGTCGGAGGGGCCGCAGCATCCGTTGCAGGCTCTGGCTCGGCCGCCACCCCGACTCGTTCCTCCGGTCACGGTCATTCCGAGGCCGGCGGCGGCAGTCACGGAGGCTCTGGCGGTGGCCGTGGAAACTCCGGCGATGCTCACGGCCACGATGAACACTCACGCGCTTCGGCCTCGGGAAATAGGAGCGAAAAGGGAATTGACCCCACGCGACCCACGATTATCTTTGCTGCAGTTCTGACTGTCATTGCCACGATTTGGGCGGGTGCAACTGTCCTCAGCCCGGTTAAGCACAGCGATATCAGCAGCTCAGTCACTAAGCCAAGCTCATCGGCATCCGCCTCAGCATCGGAGCAGCCCACCCAACAAGCCACTCAGGCTGCGACGGAGAAGCCCGTAATTTCCAGTGTTTCCGTGTTGTCCTGGCAAAACGATAAGGGTGACCACGAAGAAATGGCTGTCAATATGATTGACGGCGACGCAAAGACGAATTGGCACTCGCGCTACTTCGATTACAACCAGTTCCTGGACCAGACCGCGGTCACCATCTTGGTGAAGCTCGAGAAGAAGGCAACGGTCTCTGAGATCACCTTGGATATGGATCCGTCGACCACCGGTGGTGAAGGCGTGGTACGTGCTGTAAATCCCAATACGCCTCGAGAGGGAACAGAAATCGCTACGACGACGTTCTCTCCTAAGACGGACATCAAGCTGGCACATCCCGTGGAAACTGAAGCGATCAGCATCACCTTCCGTAAGATGCCAACATCGCAAGATGGCCGCGCCTGGGCGTGGGTCAGCGAATTGTCAGTGAAGTAACCGTTACCTGCTCAAAAGGAGACATCATGTCTGAAACTATCCACGACGTCGTCATCGTCGGCTCCGGTCCTGCGGGATACACTGCGGCTATTTACACTGCGCGCGCTGGATTCAAGCCTGTTGTCGTTGCCGGTGCCCTGGCTGCCGGTGGCGCGCTGATGAACACGACTGAAGTTGAGAATTTCCCCGGTTTCCCCGAGGGTGTCCTCGGCCCGGAGCTGATGGACAATATGCGTCAGCAGGCCGAAAAGTTCGGTGCTGATATTCGCTACGAGGATGCCTACACGCTGGAGCTCGAAGGCGACATCAAGAAGATCACCCTTGAGGATGAAACCCTCTTGGCTCGCAGCGTCATCTTGGCGACCGGTTCGGAATACCGTCATATGAATGTTCCCGGAGAAGAAGAGTTCTCTGGTCGAGGTGTCTCCTTCTGCGCGACCTGCGATGGTTTCTTCTTCCGCGATAAGCACGTCATCGTTGTCGGTGGCGGTGACTCCGCAATGGAAGAGGCAACCTTCTTGACGAAGTTCGCTTCAAAGGTCACTGTCGTTCACCGCCGTGATCAGCTGCGTGCGTCTAAGGCTATGGCCGATCGCGCACTGGCCAACGAGAAGATCGAATTCGCATGGAACTCTGTTGTCGAAGAGGTTCTGGGCGATTCGGCTGTCACCGGTGTTCGCTTGCGTTCCACCGTTGATGATTCGACTCGCGTTCTTGATGCCGATGGCGTTTTCGTTGCCATCGGTCACCTTCCCCGCACCGCCGTAGTTTCCGGTCAGGTTGCATTGGACGAGGCCGGTTACATCCTGGTCAATGACCCGGGTACCGCAACGAACCTTCCGGGTGTCTTCGCCTGTGGCGACGCTGTTGATCACACCTACCGCCAGGCAATTACTGCTGCAGGCTCCGGATGCCGCGCTGCCTTGGATGCGCAGAACTGGCTCGAATCTCAAGAGTAAGTATTGAAGTCCTTCGGTTTCCTGAGCTTTGGACACTACGCACGGGACAGAAGGCGCGGACTGAGCGGGCGCGATGCCCTTCATCAGGCAATCGAGTTATCTGTTGCTGCTGATGATCTGGGAGTGAATGGAGCCTACTTCAGGGTTCATCACTTTGCGCCTCAGGGGGCTTCGCCTATGCCGCTTCTTTCTGCGGTTGCAGCACGGACGGCACATATCGAAGTGGGTACCGGCGTCATCGATATGCGCTAGCACATGTCTGAGTCATGACGTTCGATGCCACCCCTATCGTTTGTGGGCACGCGCTGCGCGCAGCCCGTTGGCGATAACGACGACCTCGGCGACCTCGTGGACGAGGACGACCGCGGCCAGGCCGAGCACGCCGGTGATGGCCAGCGGCGGCAGCACGGCGATGATCGCCAGGGACAGCACGATGTTCTGGTTCATGATCACCCGGCCGCGGCGGGCATGCCGCAGCGCCTGCGGGATCAGGCCAAGGTCGCGCCCGGTGAAGGCGACGTCGGCAGACTCGATCGCGGCGTCGGAGCCGGTCGCGCCCATCGCGATGCCCACGGTCGCCC
>CALIZH010000260.1 GCA_938028585.1 uncultured Actinomyces sp.
ATTGAGAACGTCAACGACATCATTGCCGACCTTGTCCAAGGATTCGAGGCCGTCGCCCACCTGGCCTGACACTGGCCAGCCCGCGCAATCTCGAGGTAAGTAAGGAAGAAACCATGAGCCGACGTGAACTTGGACCGATCCCCGTCAGCGGTGCGTGGACACCTAATGACCCCGTCGCATTCCGTCAGTTTGCGCACTTGGGGCCCCTCCGCCTCGAAAATGGTTCATTCTTGCCGGAAGTGACCCTGGCCTACGAGACCTTGGGCACGCTCAACGAGGACCGATCGAATGCGATCCTCGTGCTGCACGCACTCACGGGCGACGCCCACATCTCGGGGCCGGCGGCTCCCGGCCAGCTCACCGCGGGCTGGTGGGAAGAGGCCGTCGGACCGGGCAAGCCCCTGGACCCCGAGCGCTACTTCCTTGTCGTTCCCAACGTTCTCGGTGGCTGTCAGGGAAGCACCGGCCCGGCCTCGGCAGCGCCTGACGGGCAGCCGTGGGGCTCGCGTTTCCCCGTCATCTCAACGCGCGACCAGGTTCAGGCCGAGGCGCGGCTTGCGGATTACCTCGGGATCCCCACGTGGAACACGGTCATCGGCGCTTCCCTGGGTGGGCACCGCGCGCTCGAGTGGGGAGTGAGCTTCCCGCTGCGCTGCGAGCGCTTGGTTGTTGTCGCCTCGGCGGCATGCACGAACGCGGAACGCGCGGCTTGGGCGCACACGCAAATCCGCGCCATTGAACTGGACCCCAACTGGCGAGGCGGAGACTACTACGACCAAGAAGAGGGTCCCCACGCGGGACTGAACCTCGCGCGACAAATCGCTCACGCCACCTATCGCTCCCCCGAAGAACTGGACGCACGCTTCGGGCGCGCACCCCAGGACCGTGAAGACGTGTTAAGCGGCGGGCGTCTGGCTGTCCAGTCCTACTTGGACTACCACGGGGCAAAGCTCGTGCGTCGTTTCGATGCGGGCTCCTACGTCTCCTTGTGCCGCACGATGCTCAGCTACGACATCGGTCGCGATCGCGGAGGAATCACCGAGGCGCTGCGACAGATCACCGCGCGAACCCTGGTGATTTCGGTGGACTCGGACCGCTTGTTCTTCGCGAAGGAAGGACTCAAGGTCGCCGAGGGAATTCCCGGTGCGCAATACGCGTGCCTGTCTTCTCCTCATGGCCATGACGGTTTCCTCATCGAGTACGACCAGCTCAATCGAATCCTCGAGGATTTCCTGGAAAATCAACCTTCTTTCATTGATTCTTCGGCACTGTAGGGGTGCAATTTTCTTTCTTATGTGAGGCCTGAGCTAGGCACAGCTCATTCATAGAGTCGGCTGGCTCAATTGGATCATCACGATCCACGAAAGGACCTCACATGAAAACGCCAGCTTCGACTCTTGCCCGTTTGTCGGCAGTCGCCGCGGTCGGTGCGCTCGCGCTGAGCGCTTGCTCCTCGACTTCCGGCACCGCATCGGCCTCGTCGGCCGTCACTGCGAAGGCTGCCTCTAGTTCCTCGGTATCCGCCGACTCCGGGACTGTCATTGCTCCCCCGAGTGCTGCCGAGGCCTTGGCTGCCAACGCGAAAGCCTCTCATGTTGAGGACAGCGAATGGGATGCGTCTTCGGCTCAGACCATTACTTTGAATGGCAGTAGCGCAAGTACCTCAGCATCCGGAGTGAAGGTTGACGGCTCCACGGTGACGATCACCGAGGCTGGCGTCTACAAGCTCTCGGGCACCTTGAATGGACAGGTCAAGGTCGAAGCGGCGAAAGATGCTCGCGTTGTGTTGATCCTTGATGGAGCGACCATCACCAACTCTTCTGGGAGCGCGATCAATGTGGTCTCAGCAGATGATGTTGTCCTGTCATTGAATGGTTCAAACACCGTCACTGACGGCACGCCTTCGGATACAAACGCTGAAGATAACGCAGCGATTTACTCCGATGCAGATCTCACCATTACGGGTAGCGGGTCACTGACGGTTAATGCCAACTACAACGACGGCATTACCAGCAAGGACGACCTCTACATTCTGTCGGGTAACATCACGGTCACCTCGAAGGACGATGCGCTACGTGGCAAGGACTCGCTGACCGTTGCCGGCGGAACTATCAAGGTCACTTCAGGAGGGGACGGCCTGAAGTCAGACCAGGATAGCGATACCACTAAGGGCTACGTCAATATCACCGGCGGCACCATCGACATCACCTCTACGGGTGACGGCATCCAGGGTGAAACTGACGTCATCATCACCGGCGGTGATACGACGATCATTGCCGGTGGCGGGGCCTCGTCTGGAAAGGACTCCAACAATTCCACCAAGGGAATTAAGGCTGGTGTCTTCCTGATTGAAGACGGTGGCGAAGTCACGATTGACTCCGGTGACGATGGTTTGCACTCCGATGGTGCAATCCGACTGACCTCCGGAACGATCGTTGCTTCGACTGCTGATGATGGTATCCACGCTGAGGGTGCGGCCGTTCTTGACGGTGCGAAGGTCACTGTTGAGCAGTCCAGCGAAGCCCTTGAAGGTGGTTTGATCACCATCTCCAATGGCGAGGTCAATCTGACCTCCAGTGACGACGGTATCAACGGCTCCGGTTCGACCACTGTTGCAGCAGTTGAAGCGGCAAAGACCGCGACCAAGACGACCACGACCAACAACGGACCCGGCGGTGGCTCCATGCAGGATACCGGTGAGAAGATCCTGATCTCGGGCGGCACTGTTACGGTCAACGCCGGCGGTGACGGCATCGACTCCAATGGCTCGGTGGAGATCTCTGGCGGTAACACGATCGTCTACGGCCCCACGGATGGTGGGAACGGCGCACTGGATTCGAACGGTGAATTCTTGGTCAGTGGTGGAACGCTTCTTGCCATTGGTTCTTCCGGAATGGCCGAATCGCCATCGACCAACTCTTCACAGGGATGGCTACAGGCTTCGGCTTCCGGTAACGCGAACTCGACCGTGACCATTAAGGATTCCAGTGGAAAGGTCTTGGCCAATGTTAAGGCCGCAAAGACCTTCCAGAATGTGGTCTTCTCCTCTGCGGATGTGTCGAATGGCCAGAGCTACACGGTGAGTGTGGATTCGAATTCGACCTCTGTCACTGCGGGTCAGGCGACCGGCAACCAGGGTGCTCCCGGTGGGGGAGGTCCTGGCGGACAGGGGGGTGCTCCTGGCGGAAACCGTCAGGGCGGCCGCTGAGTGAAGTAGTGGGGGGATGCAACTTCGGTTGCATCCCCCCACTTATTTTTCTACCTAGTTTGATCTACTGATCAGCTTGATCTAATGGCGAGCTAGCATTCGGCTTCTCTGTCATGCAGCTTTGACGGTGACTAAAATGCAGGCGCTCAATGACAACCATCACCCAGGTCGAGAACAGCACCGGCTGCAAAATCAGATTGATATTGTCCGGAGAGAGCAAGATTGTAAACATATAACTTGCGTTCGCATTGCCGGATTCAGATGCAATGAAATCGCTTAGACCGTTGAAGAAGAACTGGTAGATCGCCAGAAATAGTGTCATCCACTGGATGACGTACTCGGCGACTTGGAAGGTTTCTTCACTCACCTCAAGACGCGGGAAACGTTGAATCGCTGCGCGGTGAATGTACGACTGAATGAGGGCAGCAGCCAGGATGAAAGTCAGGGTCATGAGAAGGAAAGTTCCTCCGCGGAACTTACCTCCGGCAGTGGAAATTGTTCCCTCTGCAGTGGCGGAAAGAGCAGGTTGTCCTTCCGCGAAACGTGAAACGATGACGAAACCCGTGACGAATATCGAGAGGAGCGCGGCAATCAACACCATGTTGATCAGAGCACTCAGTGCGAGGTAACCAACTGCACGCGCGAAGACCAGTCCGCGACGGTTGCGACCGTACACAGCAAAGCCGCAGGCGATAACAAGAGAAATAGTTGTCACCGTATAGAACGCCGTGAGCATGACACCTCCAAACAATGCATGGCTGGATCAAGTTTCGCACATAGCTCATTCATAGACTCCACTGGCTCAATAGTTACGTCACGCACGAAACAACCTTGAGGAGCATCAAATGAGCGCACTCACCACAGCGATGGTTCTGCCGATCGTCATCGACCTTCTCGCAATGTTGATCCTGGTTGGAGCCCTCTACTACCCCCGCCACCGACGCGCTGATCTTGTCGTCGCATTCTTCGTTGTCAACATCGGCGTCCTTGCGGTCGCAAGCGTCATGGCAAACTCAACGATCTCCGCAGGCCTAGGACTTGGCCTCTTCGGTGTCTTGTCGATCATCCGACTTCGTTCCGACGAAATCAGCCAGCGAGAAATCGCCTACTACTTTGCTTCTCTTGCCATTGGCCTGCTTCTTGGCATGAGCACCGCGATCTACTCCTATGCAATGGTCGCATTGGTGCTTGCAACTTTGGCCGTTGGTGATTCAACTCTGATCCTTGGACGCTCCGGCTCGCAGCAAGTCCAATTCGACCGCGCAATCGCAGACGAGAAGGAACTTCGCCAGGCACTTGAAGCCCGCATGGGTGTCAAGGTGACCGGAGTCAAGGTCATCAAACTCGACATGGTCAACGATCTCACCTTGGTTGACGTTCGCTACCGGGTCCCGGCAAAGCGCTGAACTTACGGAATCGCCACACCAGCCTCGGCCTCGTGAAAGAACTGGAGGACACCATGACGCACGAACTACACAATCTGACGAACCTCGAAGGAATCAGCCTCGACGCGATGAACTCGCGTGCCGCGATGCTCACGCGAGTCGATCGCAAGTACGTCGTGCCCACGGATCGCTTGGATGAGTTGATCGCGCTCATGAACCCCGCAACGCAGATCCTTGAAATTGGCGGAAAGGTCGAGCAGCACTATGCCTCGTGCTACTTCGATACGCCTGAGCTGCACTCCTTCATGGACACAGCGCACAAGCGCCGCCGCCGCTACAAGGTTCGTACGCGCTCTTACCTTGATTCGGAGCTGGCCTTCCTGGAGGTTAAGACCCGAGGCCCGCGCGGGCATACCGTCAAGAAGCGCATGGCCTACGACTTTGCCCAGGCAGCGCGGATGGAACTGAGTCGCGAGGGCAGGCTTTGGGTGGCCGAAAAGCTCGAGGCCGCTCAGTGCTTTGAGGGTGTTGGTCGGGTTGATTCCCTGGTCCCCGTGCTCTCGGGAACCTACACGCGTTCGACGCTTCTCATGGCAGATGGTCAGGGGCGCGCGACGATTGACACCGAGCTGCACTGGGACTCGTGGGGTCATGAGCTTCAGGCTCCCCACATTGCAATTATTGAAACGAAGTCTGGTGCCGCTCCTTCTGAGCTAGACCGATTGCTGTGGGCAAATCGGATCCGCCCCTCGCGTATCTCGAAGTACGC
>CALIZH010000261.1 GCA_938028585.1 uncultured Actinomyces sp.
TCTTCGATTCCCAGCTGACGCTGCGCTTCAAGCTCTGCGGGCAGACCGTGGGTGTCCCAACCGAAACGGCGCTCAACATGGTGTCCGAGCATGGTCTGGTAGCGACCGACAACGTCCTTGATGTAGCCGGTCAGAAGGTGACCGTAGTGCGGGAGGCCGTTTGCAAAAGGCGGGCCGTCGTAGAACACGAATTCGTTCTGACCGCCCTTACCGGCGGGACGGCGAGTAATGGATTTACGGAAGGTGTCATCAGCGGCCCAGAAAGCCAGGGTCTGTCCTTCCATCTGAGGGAAGGACGGGCTTGGATCCACTTGCTCATCGCGATGGCGCGGGTAGAAGCCGTGCTTCGTCATGTTTCGTCCTTGTGTCGCAGGTCCACAGGGACGAGGATCAGCGTTGCCGATTCCCGCGGTACCACCCCGCTTGCTACGCGCCGCGTAGCCGCTCATTAACAGCTGTGACGGGCTTACCCGTTCGGTTCTACTGGGGTGCCGGTTAACACCGCGCCCGTTCTTCCGAATGCTCCCCGGTGATTCCTACAAATGTAGCCGGATCAACGCCTGTTCCAGTCTACGCAAGTCGTGCACACATGGCATGTTCATCTCACTGTCGGCACAAAAATGAGATCAGCATCGCGATAGAGTTAACGATGTACGCACTGCCACCCAACAAGGAAGAAGGCACATGGACATTTCCCGTCCCTCGACGGCGGTCACAGCACTCGTATGCCTTGCTTTGGTGTGTGCCTACCGCTTTCAAGAGGCATTGACTGCTGTGGGTATCCCAATTTCTCGCATGATTGCAATCTTTTCGGGGATCACCCTTCAGTCTTTACCTTTCTTGGCGATCAGTTCCCTCATTGCCGCTGCGATTGAGGTGTTTCTTTCCCCTCGCCAGCTCGCGCGCATTTTCCCACGAGGCCGCGTTGCGGGTTGCCTCATTGCTTTCGTCTACTCCGCGCTTCTTCCCGTCTGCGATTGTTCAACCGTTCCTCTTGTACGTACTCTGCTGCGCAGAGGCGTTCCTCCGCGCACTGTTTTCATCATTCTTTTTGCGGCGCCGTCCATCAACCCGCTTGTCCTGTTTTCAACGTGGTATGCCTTTGGCCCTTCACTGAAAGCGGTATCGCTCCGCGTGGCGGCAGCCATCATCTGCACCGCGTTAATTGCTACTTTGCTCAGCATCCGCATGCCATCCCTAATAACCGTTTTGCGCCAGAGCGAGTCGGATGACTCCTGTGAGTGTTCACATGGTTGCGGAGCCCACGCGGCGCACGCTACGCGAGGGCGCTTTTCTTCATTTTCTTCCGCGTCGGCCTCGGCTTTCCTGCGCGTCGTGCCCTATATGTTGATCGGGGCCGCACTCTCCAGCATCATCCAAGGCCTTCTTCCTGCTGGGTTTATGACGGGACACACCTCCTCATACGTATCCATTGCCGTCGCAATGGTGATGGCTTTCGTTCTCTCTCAGTGCTCATCATCTGATGCGATCGTGGCGAGGAGCATGACAAGTTTGCTTCCCCCAGGCGCGCTCATGACCTTCATGCTCATGGGCCCGATGCTTGATGTGAAGAACGTCTTCATGTTGTCAGCGGTTTTCTCGACGCGCTTTACTCTTCGCATCTGCGCAACCATCACCGCGGTTGTTGCGGTGGCAGGTCTTGCCTTGACCTGGTGGGACTTGGGAGGTGCATTGTGAGGGCACGTGCTTTGGTCTTTGCGCTCGCTGCAGTTAGCCTAGGATTCCTCTTCCTCTCGAGGCGTTGGGTCTACTTCTTCCCGCCTCGTTTCCTTCCGCTCATCATTTTCTTGTGCATCACCTTCATTGTGTGGGCCGTTGTCGACCTTCGTGCAGGTTGGCAGGAAAAACATACTCACCGAACACGCGTGAATGCGGCGTATCTTCTCATTCCAGTCGTTGCTTGGTCCCTACCTTTTTCTCTGGCCCCCTCAAGCTTCCTTGGGTCAACAAGCACAGCAACCGTTATTTCACCGACACCCATCCCTTCATCCTCAGATTCTTCTTCCTCAGCACATTTCCACGCTGACCATGTCATCGACACGAACAATTACTACGACAGTGTCATCGATATGGTGACTCATCCCGACCAGTGGGATGGCAAAACAATCGAGGTAACTGGCTTCGTTTTACCCAAAGACAAGGCTTCCTCCGAGGCAGGGATGCCGCCATTCGGTCCGGATGACAGCTTCGGCTTATCCCGGATGACCATGTGGTGCTGTGCAGCAGATGCTTACGCCTTGGGTTTTGCGGTGAATAACACAACCTCATTCGCGCCGCAGGCTGATCAATGGGTTCGCATCCAAGGAACCTTAGAAGTTCGTAACTCAAAAGCTCTCTATCTGAAAGCGACGAGCATTACTCCGATTAATCCGCCCGATACCCCCTTCGTCTACGAAAAGAAGTAGGGGTGCCCAGACGCCATGGCGGCGACGAGCACCCCTACCCGGAGTTCCTCATTACTTAGACGAGGAATCAGAATTCTGGGAGCCAGAGTTTTGAGAGGAATTCTCTGCTGCCTTCTTCTTTGCAGTTGAGTCCTCAGACCCCTTCTTGGAGGATCCGTTCTGAGATCCCGGGCCGCCCTGACCGCCGGGCATCCCCTGACCGCCGGGCATCCCCTGTCCGCCGGGCATCCCTTGTCCGCCGGGCATCCCTTGTCCGCCGGGGCCACCTTGGCCATGCTGTCCTCTCGGACCACCCTGGCCCGGCTGTCCGGGTACTGCCTGCGATTGCTGCGTCGGAGCGGGAGAGGCCACCGAGCTCGTTGCCCAACCCGCGCCAAAACCTGCAACCAAGAAAGCTGCGGCGGCACCGGCGGCGACTGCCTTCTTCTTCCAGGAGGGCTTTGCTGAAGCCTTGAGAGAGACAAGCTCATCAGCGGGAATCCACGCACCTTCGTAGGTTCCATCTTCCTTCTGGTAGGCAACGTTCACATAGGTCGTCTCGTCGGCATGAGTATCGTCTGCCCGCGCATCCTGGGCCTGTGTATCGATGACTCGAGTCTCGTCCAGGTGATCCTTGTTCATATCTTCTGCAGTCATTGTTTCTTCCTTTCCTATGGGGCATCTGCCCTGTCGTCTTGGTCTTCAAGGTATGGACCACTTCTATGTCTGTTTTATGTCGCACCTGAGGTTTTCCTGTGAGAAGGGAGAGATTTTTTATGACACAGCTCACAGAAATTATTTTTGTCCACGCCAACGCGCAAAATTCACTCGGCGATAGCGTGTAGGTGCCTCAAAGATGAGGCACCACGGATCAATCCGATGAGTTCATTCCTCTCCCCTTTTAGGACGGACCTCATGTCAACCTCACGTACGGCAGTTCCGCTGACCGAAGCCCAACGTCGGGCGCGGAAATACGCCACTTTCCTTGCACTCATTGCAACCTTGGGCCCCTTCTTCTACGGATTCGAAGGAATGGTCCTCAACGCCGCAATTAAAGCGGTCGGCACCACCTTCCACCTCGGCCCATTCCTCCAGGGCGTTGCCGGCGCGGCCGGTGTCATCGGCGGCCTCATTGGCGCACTTGGAGCGGGACGCATTTCCGACAAGATCGGCCGCAAAACAACCCTGATGTGGGTTGGTCCCTTCCTTCTCTTCGAAGCACTCCTTGGGCCGCTCTCACCGCTTCTGGGTAGCTTCGGATACCCCTTCCTTCTTCTCACCCGTATTGTCGGCGGCATCGGTTTTGGCGCAGCAACCACCGTTGCCCCCGGATACGTTGCAGAAATTGCACCGGCTGATATCCGAGGCCGCCTGATTGGCTTCCGTCAGCTGGCCATCATCCTCGGTCTTTTCTTCGCCGGCCTCATCAATATGGGTGTCGTACGCCTGACCGGTGGCGCTGCGAAGCCCGCCTTCTGGGGACTGCAGACCTGGCAGGTGCTTTTCGCATGCCTCATCATCCCCGCTCTTCTCTTCGTGATCTTCACGGCTCAAATCCCCGAGTCGCCTCGTTACCTGGTGTCGATCGGAAAGACTGCAGAAGCTGAGGCTGTCCTTGCAAAGGTCAGCGGTGAAGACGATCCCGCAGCACGCGTCAAGGCAATCGCCGCTTCAATGGAAGAGACTGGCGGACGCAAGCTCAGCATTGGCGAAATCTTCTCCTCAAAGTGGCGCGGGCTGGTCCTGGTCGGCATGATGATCGCCGCATTCCAGCAGCTCACGGGCATCAACGGTGTCTTCTTCTACTCGAACTCCCTCTTCGCAGCAGTGGGATTCAACGAATCAATGGCACTGCAGCAGACCCTGCTGATCACGGGCTTCAAGATCGTCGGCGTCATATCCGGCATTCTTCTTGTCGACCATGTGGGACGCAAGCGGATGCTCATCTACGGAGGCACCCTGATCTTTGTCTCCTTGGGCGTCGTTGCAACCGTCTTCACCCTGGCACCCGTTGTCGATGGGAAGCCCGACGTTGCAGACAACCCGGTTTTGGCATTCCTAGCCGTCGCAGCGCTGTGCACCTTCCTGCTGGGCTTCACTTCCTCGTGGGGACCGATCTTCTCGATCGTCATGGGCGAAATGTTCCCCAACTCGATTCGCGGTGGCGCAATGTCCATGGCATCGGGAGCAGACTTCTTCGTCAACTTCCTTGTCGTTTTGCTCTTCCCATTCCTGATCTCGTGGTCGCCGGCAGGCACCTACTGGATCTACTGCGCATTTGGTGTCCTGGCAGTCATCTTCACCGCAAAGTACCTGAAGGAAACCACTGGTACCGAGCTCGAAGACATGGACAAACTCGCTGCTTCCGAGAAGTAAAAGGACCATCATGTCTGACACATACGAACGCTCCAGCGACATCCCGGATAATGTCCGCAATGTCCTGGTGATTATGACGGATCAGCATCGCACGGATACGATCGGCTGCCTAGGCAACCCTCACGCCCAAACCCCCGTCATTGACGAGATGGGACGCAACGGTTTCGCCTTCACCAACTGCTTTACTCCCACTGCGATCTGCACACCTGCACGCGCGTCACTTCTAACGGGAAAGCGGCCCGGAAAGCACCTGGTGCTGGCCAATCCTGAATGGAACATCGCCTACCAGACGATGATCCCCCTTGGTACCTGGACCTACACTCAGGCGCTCCGCGATGCGGGCTACAACGTAGGCATCGTCGGAAAGTACCATTGCGGAGCAAACCTGCCCGACAAGTTCGGTGCAGACGACGATACCTACTGGGGCGCCGAAAACCCTGTTGCCAACGAGAAGTACGTCGCATGGCTCAACGAACACGGGCTTCCGCCAGTTCGTGCACATGACTTTTGGCGAGGAAAGCTCCCCGGTGGCCGCGATGGACACATCATTGCAGCACGCCTCGAGCAGCCAGAAGAGGCAACCTTCGAGCGTTTCTTGGCCGATCGCGCCATCGAGAAGCTTCGCGAATATGCAGCCGATTGGAAGGAAAACGGACAGCCTTTCAGCTTGGACGTCCACTTCTTTGGCCCGCATCTTCCCTACTTCCTCCCCGATGAATGGTTCGACTTGATCGATCCGAACGATGTCACCTTGCCCGAAAACTTTGGTGACTCGCTCATCGGTAAGCCGCAGATCCAGCAGAACTACGCGACTTACTGGTCAACATCGTCCTTCGATAACGATCAGTGGAAGAAGCTCATCGCGGTCTACTGGGGATACGTGGCCATGATCGACTTCGAAATTGGTCGAATCATGGATGTGGCGCGTGAACTGGGAATCCTCGATGACACCGCAGTCTTCTTCTGCGCAGACCACGGAGAATTCACCGGCTCCCACCGCCTCAACGACAAGGGACCGATGATGTACGACGACATCTACAACGTCCCCTTCATCGCACACATCCCCGGTGTTTCTGCGGTCGGCCAATCCGACGCCTTCGTGTCTTTGATTGACCTTCCAGCAACTGTCCTCGATATCGCTGGACTTGACCCGGCATTGGTTGAAGACGGACGCTCGATCGTTGACCTGACGCGAGGCGAAGACGTGCCCGGTTGGCGTGAAGACATTGTCTGTGAATTCCACGGACACCACTTCCCGCTGCAACAGCGAATGCTGCGTACCAAGGAGTTCAAGCTCGTCATCTCACCGGAGTCGATCAATGAGCTCTACGATTTGAGAGTTGATCCCGCAGAGATGAACAATGTATACACGGTGCCCGTCTACGACGACATTCGCCGTGAACTCGCAACGAACCTATACCTCCAACTCCGCGAGCGCGGAGACCACTCCTTCGCAAAGTGGATGGCGGCCATGACGGATTTTGATATTCCGCTGGTCAACACCGCTCGAAGCGATCTCGACGAGGTCATGGGTAAGTAACACGCCATCGGTGTGGGCCTTCCGGGGCGTGCGGGAGGCCCACACCACACAACATCGAAGGAGAGGACATGGACTACGATCTTCACGCCGCCGTGCCCTCTCTAGAAGACCAGGTCACCAGTTATCTTGGCGAAAATCCCCCCGCGTCACGTGCAGAACTTTGCCAGGCCCTTGGGGTTTCGAGAACAACGCTGGGGCGTGCGATCACAAAGCTCATCGATGCTCACGCCGTCATCTCTGTCAAGGGTGATGAACGAATGGGGGCGGGTCGCCCTTCAACTCTGTTCACATCGGCGCGTTTATGCGCCTACTCGGTCGGCATTGTGATCAGCCGAGCCTCTTTCGCCGGGGTTTTACTCAATCGAGGCGGCGATGTCCTCATTGCACAATCAGTACCCGCCTCACGTCCCATCAATTATCTTCAAGCGCTCGACGCCATGGGAGCGATGCTCCTCGAGCGCGCACAGGCGCGCGGTATCATCACTGACTACGTCAGTACCATCGGGATTGGCCTGCCCGTCCCTATGGGTTCAAATATTTCCCATTCACCCCATTCCCCATACCCCAGCCGTGAAAGCGTCATCGATATCGTTTCACGCCGGTGGAAAGGGAATATCCTCATTGATACAACTGCCCGCCTGTCTGCCTTAAGCGAGGCGCTATGGGGAGCGGGGCAGGGATACCCATCAATCCTTTACGTTCGACTATCCAACGGAATTGGCGCCAGCTTGGTGATTTCCTATCGCCTATCGGGTGGAGACTTCGGCTTCACTGGAGAACTGGGGCATATGCGTGTTCCGAACGTGCACACCCCATGTACATGCGGGAAAGAGGGCTGTCTAGAAACCCTTGCATCTATTCCCTCGCTCTGCGCCCAGTGTGATGTCTCTTCTTTAAGCGAATTGGCGACCAAAGTGAACAATCGGGATTCCCGAACGCTATCGATCCTCGAACACGCGATGGATGCCGTCGGGGCTTGCTGCGCAAACGCTGCTCTTCTCATCAACCCTCGCGCAATCATTGTGGCCGGGGAACTCCCCGAGGCGATCCCCCAGGTCTCCGATATGATTGCCCACGGCCTCGAGAGCGAATTAATTCCCGCAATGAAGTGGCACATCGATGTCGTCCGCGCCGAGCTTGGCCCACTTGCTGCTGCTCAGGCCGCGGCCTACGCATCCCAAACCACGGCCTCGTCGATCAAGAAGGAAAGCGAAGGGACCCGATGACGCATTCCCCCGCCCTCACGCTCCCCTTCTCGGTTGTTGCCAAACCAACGGGTGCTGCCTGCAACCTTGACTGTCAGTACTGCTTCTTTCTTTCGAAGGAACTGCTTTACGATCAAAAACGACAGTCGATGAGCGAAGAAACTCTTGAAACATACGTCAAGAATTTTCTATCAGCCAGCCCCGATGGAGATGTCACGATGCTCTGGCAGGGCGGTGAGCCAACCTTGCGAGGGCTCCCCTTCTTTGAACGCCTCATTGAACTATGTGAGAAGTATCGTCGCCCCACCCAAGAGGTTCGTCATGCCATCCAAACTAATGGCACTTTGATCACCGAGCAGTGGGCGCGTTTCTTCAAAGACAATGACGTGCTAGTCGGCATCTCCATCGATGGCCCGAGAGACTTCCATGACGCCTACCGTCTCAACCGTGGCGGGCATGGAACGCACTCGATGGTGATTCGTGGATGGGAACACCTGCGTAACGCCGATGTCGACACCAACATCTTGTGCACGGTCCACGCTGCTAACGAAGACCACGGCCTTGAGGTCTATCGCTATTTCCGCGATGAACTCGGGGCGCAGTACATGCAATTCATCCCCATCGTCGAGCGCGTTCCCCGCGAGCACCTGCGCCAAGCCGAACTCGGGTGGAGAAGTGGAAGCTCGGCACTCCTCTACCGCCAAGATGGAGACTGCGTAACCTCACGGTCCACCTCACCGGAAGGGTACGGAAACTTCCTCTGCGCAATTTTTGATGAGTGGGTCTGCTCTGACGTCGGCTCCGTCTTCGTACAAGATTTCGATTCCTCGATCTCTGCGCTCTTTGGTTCAGCAAGCGTATGTGTCCACGCGCCATCATGTGGGGCGAATATGGCGATGGAGTTTAATGGGGATGTCTACGCCTGCGATCACTGGGTTGAGCCCGAGTGGCTTGTCGGCAACATTGCGCAAACTGATTTCCCGACCCTTGCGACTTCGGAAAAGATGCGTGCTTTCGATACGAAGAAGCAAGATCTAGATGATGAATGCTGGACGTGTCCCTTCCTGCGTTTATGCTGGGGTGGATGTCCAAAGGACCGTTTCATCACGACAGATTCTGGGCCTTCGCACAACTACCTCTGCCAGGGATATCGGCATTTCTATTCCCACGCTCTGCCCTACTTCAAAGCGATGGCCTTCCTGATCTCGCGCGGCGCAAACGCAGATCAAATCATGGATCCAGCCATTGCTCATTCGCTAGGGCTCACACCCCCGATCAAGGAGGATCACGGTGCTCATTGAGGCGGCAATCGTCGGCATCGGCATTGGCATTGTTGTTGGAGCGCTGGGAGCTGGTGGCGGAATTCTTTCTGTTCCCGTCTTGGTGTATCTCTTGGGGCAAAATCCGCATCAAGCTGCAACATTGTCGCTCATCATCGTCGGTGCGACCGCATGCGTTTCACTGGTGACCCGCGCGCCCAGCGGCCACGTTGATTGGAAGCACGGAAGCCTTTTTGCCTTCGCGGGGATTGCTGGCACCTGGGGAGGTTCTGCCCTTAATCCTTTGGTCTCAGCGCGCACGCTCATGCTGGAGTTTTGTATTCTTCTGGCCTTTGTCGCGGTATTCATGGTGCACAAACAGTTGCGTGCCCGCGCTGACGCTTCCCCTTCGTCGATTAACGAGGCCGCACTTGAGGATTCCCCACGCTCGCTTACGTCGACGCTCAAGAAGGCAGCCCTTGTGGTTCTTCTCGCAAGCATCACCGGTTTTCTCACCGGTTTCTTTGGTGTCGGTGGGGGTTTCGCTATCGTTCCTGCGCTTCACCTTGTTCTGCGCTACCCAATGAAAAAAGCATCGGCAACATCCCTGTTGATCATGCTCATTACAGCATTGTTCGGCTTGGCTTCGCGCGCGCTGGGTGGAACCTTGGATATCAGTGCCGAGGCCGGGGTCATGGTTGCGTGCTTTGCTGCGGCCTCGATGTGCGGAGGCATCGTCGGAGCACGACTTACTCGAAGGGTAAGCTCGACCGCACTAGCCTGGGCATTCATTGTTCTCCTGATCGGAGTTGCAAGCGTGAGCGCTTATGCCACGCTACGCGCATAACTAAGCAATTTGAGGCTAGGCGATCGCGACCTGCGACGTCT
>CALIZH010000262.1 GCA_938028585.1 uncultured Actinomyces sp.
TGACCTTCCTTTGAGCCAAACGGAAAATCGTTATCGAATTTAAACTTCCGTTCCGGAACTTTTCCAACGGTATATCCGTTTGACGTTACATGCGACTTGGTCGATTTAATAGTGGGAGCGCCGGACAAACTTGCAGTTAGCCCCCCATTTCCTCCCAGTGCCATAATTGCCTGAGAATCCACCTGCGCAATGAGATTGACATGGGCGTCTACCACGAGCTGAAATACAGCCATCTCAAATACTTGAAAACCGGCGTTGTTTCCAGCGAGTTGTTGGGCAGATAAGGATAACTTCCATGTGTCCGACACATCAAAGCCTTTTGCTTTTGCGTTATCAGCTACAGCTACAGCGCTCCTGCACGCCCTGCTTTTGGCGCCCGCATACCAGCTCAGTAACTGTGCATGTAAACTCAGATTCTTAGACAACTGCTCCCCTGATTTTTCCACAGACTTAGTCTTCACCGCGAAAGCAGAGGCCGCGTCCCCTCGCCAGCTGTCGCCGACTGACACTCTGACATTAGACACATCCTCAGAGGCCTGACTAATCAACCTTCCCTGAGAATCTAGTTCCTGAGCAGCAGAGAGATACGGTTCGGAAGTAAAGGACCGGGCTGCAGACAGTGTTGCGGTCACAGTAATCAAGCTCCTCGAATTAATGTCGTCGCACCATCGGCAACAATTGAATCGGTGTCGGAGAACATGGTGGAAGTTGTCTGGACTCCTGTCGCTACCGATTCAATGTCTCCGACGAAAGAGTCTTTATCGACAGCAAGACCTGCAAGTGAGGCGTTGAATGCCTCAGGGAAGCCGCTAGTAGCTGGATGAGGCGGCGCTTGATGATCGGCGGGAGAGAACGACAGATCTCCGGCAGTTTGACCTAATCGAGAAGATGCACGGTCAAGCACGTCAAAACAAACAGCTAAATCATGTGCCATAGCGACTCCGATCACCTAGAGATGTTGAAAATAGATGACGAGATAGCCACTGGTTTCGACGGCACAACCTTGTTACGATCTCGCACACCATTCAGGATAAAACTCTATCATATATTTTTTACCGTTAAACATACACACACAACCCAATACTGTGACGTACAACACATTGAGGCTCTGTGGTTCAACTGTTCCTGCTCGTCGCTCGTTTCAGCGAGGACACAGGCGTCCGGTTCCTACATCGACGCACCCCGGGGCGTGACAGCGTGTGTTGCAACAACATCCCCTCATCGAGGGCGTACCGGCGCTTACGCTGTCTTCATAGCCCGCGCCGATCGCCTACCAGAAAGCAGACCATGAGGTACTTCGCCCAGTACATCGTCGGCAGGAACGGTCCCATCGACGTCTTCCTGCAGCCCCAGACCCCGCGGCTCATTGCCGAGGAGGTCGCTCGCAAGCTCACCTCGCCCGCCTACCTGGACGGCGCGAGGCACTTCGCCGTCGTGGTGTGGGCGCTGCCCGACGGGATGACGCATATGGACGAGGTCCCGGAGTCCTCCCCGGCGCGGGCCACCTTCATCCAGTGCGGCGGCTCGGCGGCCGCCATGAGTGTCGAGATTCGCGTGACCCACGAGGACGACTCCTACGAGCACTACGCCGTGGCCCGAGAGCCCATTGCCAACCCCGAGGCATGGACCACGATCACCTGGGACAACGGGGGTCCCGAGCCCTTCTCGCTGCGTCTGCACCCCGAGGAGGTCTTCACCGGTGAGCAGGCCGCCCCCGTCTTCCGCGCCTACATCGAGGACGGGGCCTTTCCGCCCGCGCAGCTCCTGCGCAGGCTCGACGTCTAGCCCCACCAGGTTCCACGCGTTCGTACCGTAGGGGTCGCGTTCGTACCCTTACCCCCCGAACGCACGACCTACCCTACGAACTCGAGCGGCAGGCCAACCGATGCCAACATGGACTCGCGGGTGCGGACCATCGTTCAGGCCCGCAGGAGCTCCAGGCAGCGGCGCACGTCCTGGATCGGCAGCTGTCCGGGAGCGGAGGCCCGGGCCAGTCCCTGCTCGTCGGGGACGACGGCGAAGGTCAGCGCCGTCCCGAAGGCCGGCGCCACACGGCTGACCGCCCCGAGCGCCCCCATGGACATGGCGGCCACGGGCACACCCAGGCCGGTGCCCTC
>CALIZH010000263.1 GCA_938028585.1 uncultured Actinomyces sp.
GGCCTGCGACCTGGACGCGGCCGCCGCGGCCCTTCGCACAGAAGGAGCGGCGCGAGCGGTACCAGGGGCGCGACTCGGCGGGCGGCAGGTGTACGGGGGCGGCGACGGCGAGGTCGTTGCCGGTGGCGTTGTGGGCGTTGTTGTGGGCCGCGCTGTTGGTGCTGGTGTCTGCGCTGTTGGCGCTGTTGGCGGGCGTGAGCTCCTGGGCGGACTGCTGGGGCGTGGTCTGCTGGGGCGCGTTCTGCTGGGGTGCACTGGTGGTGAACGAGGCGGGGGTTGCTTCGGTCGTACCGGTCGGGAGGATGGGGGCGTTGGACGGGAGGGTTTCCTGTGGGTCCAGTGCGCCGTCCTCGGCGAGCGTGGATGCTGCTTCCTGCTCGGAGGGTGCGCCGACCTCGTCGAGGGCGCTGAGCGTCTCCTCGAACGACGGGGTGGACATCTCGGCGAGCGCGTCCGCCATCGACTGGGCGGGCGTCTGCGAGGTAGCCATGTGCATGGCGGCTTGCTCGCCAGCTTGCTCGGCGGCGTGCTCGGCGGCGGCCGTCACGTCGGCCAGCTCCTGGCCATCCGAACCGTGCAGGTTTTCACGCGGGTCATTCGACATGCCCCCATTGTTTCAGGATCGTGCCACTTGTGTCGCCATGGCACGCGGGAGTGGGTGGGGTGGCATCGCCGAAAAGTCCTCGCGGATGTGGCTTGCATCTCTGGAATTGGAGAGGTATGCTGTATGCGATTGATTCTCAGTAAGAGCCGACTCGTTAGCGGCTCCGAATGCTCCACCGGGTCCTTCTCCGCGAAGGGCCCGGTAGTTTTTTAAAACGGACGCAAATGTGTGTGCGGTGTGACACTATGTGTCTATGGTTACTTCCTCAGAAAACATTCCGAGTATCCGCTACCGTGTCGGCATCGACGTCGGCCTGAAATCTATTGGCTTCTGCGCGGTCGAGGTCGACCGCAACGATCAGCCTGTGAAGCTGCTGAATTCAATGGTTTTCATTCACGACGCTGGCGTCGATCCGAATGAGAACAAGGCAGCGAAGAGCCGAAAGTTGACGGCCGGTGTCGCCCGTCGAACGAGGCGCCTGTATCGCACGCGACACCAGCGCCTGGTGAATTTGGATCGAGTTCTCTCCAAGGAATTCGGATGGCCGCTGCCTGACCTGACGGCTTTCAAGGATCCGCGCGAGCCCTGGCATGTGCGCTCGCGGCTGCTTGAGGGGTATATCGCCGACAACGATGAGAGAAAGGCAGCGTTGTCGATCGCACTGCGGCACATGGCTCGCCACCGCGGCTGGCGCAATCCCTACGCCAAGGTGGAGACGCTCCTGCAGCCCGCTGAGCCGAGTGACTTCCTGAAGGGGCTCAACGAGCGCATCAGTGCATCCCTCGGTAGGAGCTTCCCGGCTGACGCGACCCCCGGTCAGCTCGTGGATGCGTACCTCGCTCACCCCGACTACGTGAAGGCTCCTGGCACGCCCAAGCTGCGCGGACCTCAGGGCATTCTCGCCGGCAAGCTCCATCAGAGTGACAATGCGGAGGAAATCCGACGGATCTGCGAGGTGCAGCAGATTGATCCTGCGGACCGTGATCGGCTTGTTCGAGCCGTCTTCCAGGCGAAATCCCCCGCGGGGAGTGCGAAGGAGCGCGGACTCGTGGGACATGACGAGCTGCCGGGGCAGGGTAAGCACGTGCGTGCGGAGAAGGCACACCCTGCATTCCAGAAGTTCCGCATCGTGAGTGTGCTGGCGAACCTGCGTATTCGCGAGGGGCGTGCGGAGCGTCCGCTGACTCCGGAGGAGTTGCAGGGGCTGACTGATTTCCTGCTCATTGCTGGCCTCAAACAGGAGGTTACCTGGCAGGACCTGGCTGATAACCTCGGTATCGAGCGTTCGGATCTGCGAGGTACCGCGAAGGCCTCGTTCGATGGGTCGCCCGTCCTACGCACCCCTCCGACTGACGTCACCACTGAGAAGATTCTGGCCTGTAAGGTCAAGTGGCTCAAGGAGTGGTGGAAGGAAGCTGATGATGAGCAGCGCGGCTACTTTGTGGATGCCTTCTCGAACTCCGGTGGTTCCGAAGATAGTGGTGACGTGAATGATGAGGTCGCAGAGCTGCTCGAGCAGGCGACAGAGGACGACCAACTCGAGTTCGAGAAGATCTCACTGCCGCAGGGGCGAGCGGCATACTCGCTGGATAGCCTTCGTCGCTTGACGGACAGGATGCTTCGCGACGGTGTTGATCTGCACACTGCGCGTCGTCTCGAATTCAATGTTGGGGATGACTGGAAGCCCGCTGTGGAGCCGATCGGGGCTCCGACGGGTAACCCCGCAGTCGATCGCGTGCTCAAGCAGGTGAGCCGATGGCTGCACGCGGCGACCGAGCGCTGGGGCGAACCGACGGTCATCAACATTGAGCATGCGCGTGACGGCCTGGGGTCGGAACGCGTGGCCCGTGAGCTCATGCGAGAAAACGATAGACGACGCAGTGCAAATGCTGCGGCTGTTGCCAAAATGGCGGCACAGCTGAAACTTTCCGGAAAGGTGCGTCGTTCCGATCAGGTCCGCTACTTCGCGCTGCAAAGGCAAAACTGTCAGTGCCTCTACTGCGGTACCGACATTACGTTTATGACGGCGGAAATGGATCACATCGTTCCTCGTGCGGACGGCTCCTCGACGAATGACCGTTCCAATCTGGCTGCTGTGTGTCGTACGTGTAACCACAAGAAGGGGGCTATTCCCTTTGCTGCGTGGGCGTCGTCCGACCAGGCGAACGCGGGCGTCTCCCTGAAGGGTGCTCTTGAACGTGTGAAGATGTGGCAGCGTGACAACGGTATGTCGCCTAAGCAGTTCAAGCAGCTGCAGCGTGAGGTGTCGGCTCGTCTCAAGTCCCGTAAGCCGGACGAAGAGTTCGATGGTCGCTCGATGGAATCCGTCGCATGGATGGCTGTTGAACTGAGGACTCGTATCGAGGGCTTCTACCGCACGCGCGACGAAGAGGCAGTGCCTTCCGTGGGTGTTTACCGTGGTCAGCTAACGGCGGAGGCCCGGAAGGCCTCGGGCTTCGAGAGTCGAGTTAACCTGATCGGCGGTCGGGGCAAGACCCGTTTCGACAGGCGTCACCACGCGATGGATGCGCTCGTTATCGCGCTGATGAATCCGTCGGTGTCCCGTACCCTCGCGCTGCGTGTGAACATGCGCGACGCGCAGCGTCTTGCGGGCCTCGAGGAGACGTGGAAGAACTTCTATGGGAAGCCGGGCGAGGCTTCGCAGCGTTTCGAGTCCTGGCGTGAATCGATGCTTCGCGGCGTCGAGCTCTTCAACATTGCGTTGAGTGACAACGCGATTCCCTTCGCCGAGAACATTCGCCTGCGTGTTGGGTCAAGCGTCATCCACGACGCGACGGTCCACTCCTTCTGTCCCCCGAAGACGCCGGATGGCGAGCAAATCATCACGAAGGGCTACGGTGAGCAGCACAGACTGGGTGACGCGCTCCCTGTTGAACTGATCGACCGCGCAGAGACGCCCGCACTCTGGACAGCGCTCACGCGCTGCCCGGACTTCGACCCGAAGAAGGGTCTTCCTGAGAATCCGAACCGGACAATCTCCGTGAATGGTACGCGCGTCGGACCGATGGATTCGCTGAACTTCTTTGGGTCCTCCGCTGCGTGCCTGAAGGTCCGTGGAGGATATGTGGAGCTCGGCAGTTCGATCCACCACGCAAGGATCTACCGCATTGACGGGAAGAAGACGGCATACGCGATGGTTCGAGTCTTCCAGGTCGATCTGTTGCGTCTGAAGGACCAAGATCTGTTCACCACGCCCCTGAAGCCCTCAACGATCTCTATGCGGACCGCAGAGCCGAAGATTCGGCAAGCGCTGGCCGATGGGACTGCCACCCAGATCGGATGGCTGGTTGAGGGGGATGAACTGCAAATCGACACCAGTAAGTACAGCGGCGGCTTCATTGGCGATGTCTTGGAACGCTATCCGGAGGCGACGAGTTGGAGGGTGGCTGGGATGCCTTCTTCCTCGAAACTGAGAATTAAGCCGCTCCTTCTCTCAAAGGAGGGATTCGTCGACGAAAAACAGGCTGAACGATTGGGAGTAGAGGCCACATCGGAAGCTGTACGGAAGACTGTGGATACTCCAGGCTGGTGGCCTGCAGTGAACGTCATATTTGGAGCTGGCACAGTTCGTGTTGTTCGCCGAAACTGCCTGGGCGAGGAGCGTTGGCGATCATCCGCGTCGCTGCCCGTATCGATGGTACTGGAGTGATTTCTGATGGCAGAACAGTGGCGCGTTATTGACCTGTGTGGTTTCGAAGGTGAACTTCGGTCGACACGTGGCGGGGTCGAGGTGTGCCCGGACGAGGGAGCATCGACGATCATTCCCGTTGTCGAGGTCGCAGTTGTCCTCGTGGGTATGAAGGTCGCTCTGAGCGCCGCTGTTCTGCATCGCCTGGCAGAAGCCGATGTCGCAGTACTTTTCTGCGACTGGAGGGGTATACCGGAGGGCGGCTGCTACTCGTGGTCAGACCATGGCCGAGTAGCAGCCCGCCACCGAGCCCAGGCGGAGGTCTCCCTCCCGCGTAAGAAGAACGCATGGGCGCGTCTGATCCGGGCAAAGATCGAGGGACAGGCTTCGGTGCTGGAAAACCTCAAGATTCGGGGTAGCGGGGAACTACTCGCGCTCGCTGATCAGGTTCGTTCGGGTGATCCTGGCAACGTTGAGGCCCAGGCTGCTCGGCTGTATTGGTCACGCGCCCTCGGAAAGGGTGTCGGGCGTCAACCGGCAGCCGGCCAACTGATCGGTGCGAACGCCTGCCTGGACTATGGATATTCTGTGCTTCGGGGGCATTTGATGAGGGCTGTTCTTTCCGCGGGTTTGGCTCCTGCGCTTGGGGTCTTCCACCGTGGTCGGGGGAATGCATTCGCGCTTGCTGACGATCTGATCGAACCGTTTAGACCAGCGATTGATGAGGTTGCACTGCAGCTTCCGCCGACGGCTTCACCCTCTGATCGCACGGTGAAGCAACTACTTGTGGCTGCCGCGTCACAGCCTTTCGATTCGGACGGACATGGTATCCCGGCCGTATCCGAAGCCCTGGCCCAGTCTTTCGGGCGCTACGTTGAGGGTGACATCGATCGCCTCAACGTCCTGTCGTGGCAGGGACCTTCGCGGGTTGGTGTGGGTGAGTAAGCGTGTCTGATGACGCTATGTGGTGTTTGGTGATGTTCGATCTCCCGGTGGAGACGAAGAAGCAGCGTCGCGAGGCAACGCGTTTCCGCAATGACCTTCTGGATTGGGGCTTCTGCATGGTGCAGTTCAGCGTGTACGTGAAGTACTGGCCGACTGGTGGACAGGATCATGCGACCTTGCGGGCGATCAAGTCTCACCTCCCGGAGGGTGGGCAGGTACGAGTGTTGGCGTTGACGGATCGGCAGTGGGCGACGGGGCTCCGTTTTGAGAACGCGAAGCCTCGGAAGGAGCGTGGTTCGCCGGAGCAGCTCATGATTTTCTGACGAAGATCCCCTGGTTTTCCGCTGTTTTTCAGGGAAAACTAGGGGATCTAAGTGTATCAAAGGGGATTGGTGATTGATTCCCAGCTTCACCTCGGTGCCAGGCAGGCACTCCTAAGTGTATCAAAGGGGATTGGTGATTGATTCCCAGCTATACGCAGCCACACGCCTGCTACGTAAAAGTGTATCAAAGGGGATTGGTGATTGATTCCCAGCCACGCAGCCACCGCAGCCAGGCCGCCCGAAGTGTATCAAAGGGGATTGGTGATTGATTCCCAGCACGGCACGACATCGGGTACCTGGGTCCTAAGTGTATCAAAGGGGATTGGTGATTGATTCCCAGCGTGAGGAAGAAGGGGCGAAGGCGGGCGAAAGTGTATCAAAGGGGATTGGTGATTGATTCCCAGCACCGACCGGCAAACCCCCAGGCGTTCGGAAGTGTATCAAAGGGGATTGGTGATTGATTCCCAGCATATCAGTCGCGGCCCTGTCTGTAGGGCAAGTGTATCAAAGGGGATTGGTGATTGATTCCCAGCCAATGATGAATGCGGAGCAGTCGGTCTCAAGTGTATCAAAGGGGATTGGTGATTGATTCCCAGCGCACGCTCGTCTGGGGCGACCGTGACGGAAGTGTATCAAAGGGGATTGGTGATTGATTCCCAGCACGCGACCAGCCAGCGTACGGGCCGCCGAAGTGTATCAAAGGGGATTGGTGATTGATTCCCAGCCGCAACGCCACGCCCATGTCCAGGTTCCAAGTGTATCAAAGGGGATTGGTGATTGATTCCCAGCATGAGGCGATTAACGCCGCGCTCGCGGGAAGTGTATCAAAGGGGATTGGTGATTGATTCCCAGCCTGAGACGCAGGCAGCGAACGCGTCTGTAAGTGTATCAAAGGGGATTGGTGATTGATTCCCAGCGCGGCGGTAGCCCGTGCCAGGATCTCAGAAGTGTATCAAAGGGGATTGGTGATTGATTCCCAGCACCGCGTCGATGTCGTCGCGGATATTCGAAGTGTATCAAAGGGGATTGGTGATTGATTCCCAGCGTGCAGGTGCCGGTGCCGTTCTGGTCGCAAGTGTATCAAAGGGGATTGGTGATTGATTCCCAGCACTACACGCATCCCGAACCGAAGGCCGAAAGTGTATCAAAGGGGATTGGTGATTGATTCCCAGCTGGTGTTCATTGGTCTCTCCTTCTTTGAAAGTGTATCAAAGGGGATTGGTGATTGATTCCCAGCTCGATCAGGATACCGCGCGCCGGACGGAAAGTGTATCAAAGGGGATTGGTGATTGATTCCCAGCTGATAGTCAACATACAGCTCGGCTGTCAAAGTGTATCAAAGGGGATTGGTGATTGATTCCCAGCCTCATCCCCATCAACCAGGCGAACCAGCAAGTGTATCAAAGGGGATTGGTGATTGATTCCCAGCTCTGCTGTGCTCACTCGCGCGTATCCGGAAGTGTATCAAAGGGGATTGGTGATTGATTCCCAGCCTATTTCTGAGATGATTCGGGGCCTTATAAGTGTATCAAAGGGGATTGGTGATTGATTCCCAGCCATCACTGACGTACTCGACGATGACCTCAAGTGTATCAAAGGGGATTGGTGATTGATTCCCAGCGGATGCGGGCGCAGATCGAGCAGACGAGAAGTGTATCAAAGGGGATTGGTGATTGATTCCCAGCCGACGTCGGTCGCGGGGATGAGGCCGAAAAGTGTATCAAAGGGGATTGGTGATTGATTCCCAGCTGCCTGGCCCTCAGGGTAGACGGGGGCCAAGTGTATCAAAGGGGATTGGTGATTGATTCCCAGCGAGATCCGCGAGCGCCCGAGCGGCCGGTAAGTGTATCAAAGGGGATTGGTGATTGATTCCCAGCATCTGCCTATGTAAGCGGCCCCGTCTCAAAGTGTATCAAAGGGGATTGGTGATTGATTCCCAGCCACGCTTCTCAGACGGCGACAGATCGGAAAGTGTATCAAAGGGGATTGGTGATTGATTCCCAGCACAACAGGGTCATTCACCAGCTCAAGATAAGTGTATCAAAGGGGATTGGTGATTGATTCCCAGCAGCATAACGCGTATCCGGCGCAGTCGCAAAGTGTATCAAAGGGGATTGGTGATTGATTCCCAGCCGCCAGCCGGACTTGCCCTTCAAGCCCTAAGTGTATCAAAGGGGATTGGTGATTGATTCCCAGCATACGCCTCGCCGTTGTATAGGAACACCAAGTGTATCAAAGGGGGCAGTGTCATAGGGTGTAAGCAATTTTTCGTGTAGTGGCGGTGCTGTTTGGAGG
>CALIZH010000264.1 GCA_938028585.1 uncultured Actinomyces sp.
TGAGCTTAATCAAGAGCTTTATCCAGTTGATATTGTCTGGGAAGCGCCGCCGCGCGGTGTCGACTATTTCCAGGGCGAGAGGGTGAGTATTCCTTTCCTCCGTCATATCGCCGTACTTGCTGCGCGGGCACTGGAACGTTATCCCGGAGACGCGCTTGTGTTCGTTCCAGGGATGCGTGAAATCTCCAAGGTATGCGAGTTCCTTGAGGGAGTGGATGCGCAGGTCATTGCACTTCACGGCCAGCTGTCTTCTTCGCAGCAGGATGAGATTTTCGCTGCTTCATCTTCGAGGCGAATCATCGTTTCCTCCTCTATTGCAGAAAGCGCACTTACGGTCCCGGGAGTCCAGATCGTCATTGATTCAACATTGAGCAGGCATACGCGCTTCTCCCCCGCTCGCGAGGCCACTTCACTGGTCACGGTGCCTTCGCCTCGTTCTTCAATGGTTCAACGCGCGGGACGAGCCGGGCGCCTCGGCCCTGGAGTGTGTATTCGTGCCATGGAATCCTCGGGATGGGCGATGCGCCCGTCCCACCCCTCCCCCGAGATCACAATCTGTGACCCCGTTCCGCCTCTACTTTCTGTGGCGTGTTGGTCGCGCGCAGACTTCTCCTCCGTCCGTCTTCTTGATACCCCCAGCCGAGGCCTCGAGGAGTATGCGCGTTCCTCCCTTGAGGCTTTGGGTGCGATTGACGAGGCCGGACAGGCGCTACCCCACGGACGTTCACTTGCGCTCTCCCCGGTGGATCCTCGCATTGCCCACGCACTCAGCACTCTTGATGATGAGATCCCGCGAGAAATTGCGGCACTTTGTGCAGCTGTGATCTCTGAAGATTTACGTCCAAAGGGAGGCGACTTACTGAGCTGTCTATATTCGCTTCCGCTGGGCGGTGTTCAAGCTGCCCGCATTGAAGAAACTGCCGGGCGTATGTGCCAGGATCCCCGCCCTATCTGGGATACACACTCACGTGCAAAAGTCGCAGCTGCTCTGGCAGATTTTATCTCTCGCGCTTTTCCGCTTCGTCTTGCACGTCAACGTGAAGGAAGTAACCGATATCTTCTTGTTTCTGGCGTAGGCGCATCGCTTCCACAAGCTTCCGCTTTAGAGGGAAGCACATGGCTTGCAATAGCCGATCTGCAGTCAACCACCGGTGATGGAATCATTCGTTCGGCGCTCCCTCTTGACCAAGACACTGCCTGCACGGCTGCGTCCCATCTTCATAAATCTGTTTCGCGCCTGACGCTTGATCAGGGTCGAATCCTTGCAGTGATCGAGGAAAAACTCGGGGCTGTGACCTTGCGCAGTACCCGCGATCTCAATCCTAATCGCGAAGCAATGCGCTCCTTTGCTCTCGCGGAGTTGGCAAAGATGAGCGTTGCAGATCTACCGTGGAGCCAGAGCGCATCACAGCTACGACTGAGAATTCTCAAATGCCGAGAGTTTCTTGGAGATCCCTGGCCTCTTGTTGATGACGAACACTTCATCATTTCCTGCGGGCAATTTTTGGCAGATCAGTGGAGTGACGGCCGTCCTCTAGCAGAGCTGTCTCTTGGTGAGGCTCTGACCTCCCTCTTGGTCTGGCCATTGAATAGGGACCTTGACCGTCAAGCACCAACACAGATCACAATCCCAACCGGCGCCGAGCGGCGCGTGGAATGGGATCACGAGGGGGCACGTGTTTCCCTGCGTGTTCAAGAAGCATTTGGCTGGACGGATTCTCCCCGCTTCATGGATGGCCGACTTCCGCTGCGCATCGAACTCACGGATCCCGCAGGACGTCCTGTGGCCATTACCAGCGATCTTGAGTCCTTCTGGAAAGGTCCCTACCAGCAGGTTCGATCTGAGCTTCGAGGCCGCTACACCAAACACCATTGGCCTGAAGATCCATTCTCGGTTGCTCCGACAGCACGCACGAAGCGCGCATCAAGGAAATTAAAGTGAAGCGCCTCACCATCAGCTTTTCGTTGGAATGATGTTGTTTCAGCCTTCGTTCTAGGAGGTAAGAAGGATCGCTCCACTCAGTAAAGGAGACACCGTGGAGAACTTTGACCTCATTGTTGTTGGAGGCGGGAAGGCCGGAAAGTCACTGGCGATGAATCGCGCCAAAAAAGGCTGGAAGGTTGCCCTGATCGAACGACAGTTTATCGGTGGCACCTGCATTAACGTGGCGTGTATCCCCACCAAATCCTTGGTCGCTGCAGCTCGCCGCATGGAAGATACTCGCACGGATGCCACCTTTGGTATCGAGGGTACCGCCGGCGCTTACATCAACGTAGAAAAACTGCGCGCACACAAGGAAGGTATCGTCTCGGCAATGGTTGCCGCACACGAGAAATTCTTCGCTGCGCCAGGAATCGATTTCATGCGTGGAAGCGCTCGTCTTTTGGACGCACACAGCGTGGAAGTCAAGCTTGAAGATGGAACACTCCGCCAGCTCCACTCCGAGCGTGTCCTGCTCAATCTGGGAACTAGCCCCGCACATCCTCCAATTCCTGGGCTCTGGGAAGCTGGAGCATGGGACAGCGAAGATATCCTGCGAGTGGAAGAAATCCCCTCATCCCTTGTCATCATTGGCGGCGGATACATCGGTATCGAATTTGCATCCATGATGACAAGCTTCGGATCCAAGGTGACGGTTGTTGCTTCCGGCCCCCACATCCTTGACCGTGAAGATCCCGATATCGCAGCAATCTACGAAAAGAGCCTGCAGGATAGGGGCGTCACGATCCTCACCGGCGTTCTCGCACAGTCTGGCTCAAAGCAAGGCAATACGATCACCGTCGAGCTATCCGATGGTAGTAGCGTGAGCGCCGAAAAGGTGTTGGTTGCTGCGGGGCGTATCCCCAATACAAAGGGAATTGGTCTTGAAGAAGCTGGAGTGACGCTCGATCAACGAGGCTTCATTAGCGTTGATGATCATCTGCGCACCAATCTCGATGGTGTCTGGGCTGCAGGCGACTGCGCAGGTACGCCCATGTTCACCCACGCCTCGTGGAACGACTACCGGATCATCCGCGAGCAGATGGACGGGGTCTCCCTGGATGATCCGCGGACTTCAAAGGCCGGACGCCTGATCCCTTGGGCGCTCTTTGCCGAACCGGAGCTTGGACGTATCGGAATGAATGAAACCGAAGCTCAGGAACAGGGACTGGATGTCCTTGTCGCCTCGATCGATACTGCGGCAATTCCACGAGCAAAGACCATGCGCGATACGACCGGTAAGTGGAAGGCAATCGTTGACGCGAAGACCCACACAATTTTGGGCGCAACGCTTGTCGGCCCTCAGTCCGGTGAAGTCATCACCGCCGTTCAAGTAGCAATGAGCGCGGGGATGACCTATGAGCAGCTCCGCATGCTTCCCATCGCCCACCCAACAATGGGAGAAGGACTCAATATCCTCTTTGATTCTCTTGCCTAAGCTGGGCGCAACTTCGGCGAAGCAGCTGAGATTTCATTAAGAGTCGAAACGGGTTGGCCCCGCAGTTTCGGTTGAAACTGCGGGGCCAACTGCGTCTATCAGACTGAGCTCACATACGTTCGGGAGCCTCAACACCAAGAAGATCCAGACCGCTACGCAGGACCTGCGTCACCGCATCATTGAGCCACAGGCGTGCAACATGGCCTTCATCGACCGGATCGTCTCCACGAGGAGTAACGCGGCACTGGCCATACCAAGTGTGGTAAGCGGCTGCGAGCTGCTCCAGGTAGCGAGCAACGCGGTGAGGCTCACGTAGATCTGCAGCTTGTGCGACTTGGGCGGGGAACTGGGCAAGAACGCCCAGAAGATCGCTATCGGCCTGAGTGTCCAGTGCTGCAGGGTTGAAACCAGCATCGCGCGTGACACCGTGCTCAGCTGCATTTCGCGCAACGTTGCGAGTACGAGCATGCGCGTACTGAACGTAGTAGACCGGGTTTTCGTTCGTGCGCGATCCCAGCAGATCCAAATCAATATCCAAATTGGAATCCATGGAAACTCGAACCAGCGCATAACGGGCAGCGTCCACGCCAACGGCATCGACCAAGTCGTCAAGGGTAACGATGGTTCCAGCGCGCTTGGACATACGGACCGGCACACCATCCTTAACCAGGTTCACCATCTGGCCGATGAGAATCTGCATGTTGACGCCGGGCTTGTCGCCAAATGCTTCACACATCGCCATCATTCGACCAATGTAGCCGTGGTGGTCGGCTCCCAATAGGTAGATGGCAACATCGGCACCGCGGCGGCGCTTATCAAGGTAGTAGGCGACGTCACCGGCGAAGTAGGCTGCTTGACCGTCGGACTTAATCAGAACACGGTCCTTGTCATCGCCGTACGAGGGCGTTCGCAGCCACAC
>CALIZH010000265.1 GCA_938028585.1 uncultured Actinomyces sp.
AAACGAGAGGCTGAAGACGAAGACCCTCGTAATATCGTTCAAGTGCTCAAGGACTCCTGAGATGTGCGGAAGCGCAACGCCGGAAATGACAGGAGGCTCGAGAGGTGGGAGAAGCACCATGTGGATCTCGAGCATCCCACAGGCCCAGACGAAGAGCTCGTCAGAGGCTGCGCGGGATTCCTCGAGGCCTGGAAGGCGAAGAACTACGGGGTGCTGGGGTCGTTCTTCCCCAATTTCGCGAACAAGACGCCAGGCGCGCAGGCCGGCGAGGCGAGAGAGCTCTATTCTCCCCATCCGATCGAGGGGTACGAGATAGAAGAGATTATCAGGCCCGCCGCCGCAATCGCCAACGCAAAGATAAGGCTCCGCACTTCGGACAGATTGTGGACCGCGGCGATCCGCCTCTCTCGGCTGGAGGGAACCGCTCCGGCTGCTGATTGGGAACCGGGCGCATGGAAGGTGATGGGATACGGGGTAGATCCCTTCGTCGATGCGGAGAAGGACAGGCTATCAGACGACGCCCCTCCGGCTTGACGAAAGACGCTATGCAGCCCGCGCGCGTTGATGCCACAAGGCCGAGGAGATGCCGAGCGGCCCGGTTTGAAGCCTCGAATCGCGGGACGAGCGCAAATCATACCATCAAATTGCACTTTCCAACGTCAGCAGCAGATCGACGCGGAGTGCACGGTTTTCGACGATTTGGATGTATGAGATTGGGCCAAGCTTGCCGATTCTCACCTTCGCGGACCTGATCGTTTGTTCTCTGGGAAATTATGGGACCCTTGCAGAAGCCAATTCAAAAGAGAAATCGGCCACGTGCAACATGACCACGCTTTCGCAGTCCAGGCCATTTGCCCCTAGCGGACCCGCGTCCATTCTCGCCATCGCGTGCTGAAGTGGAACTCAACCCTGAGTTCCAACTGAGTTCCAGTTTTGGAACTATTTCACGGAGTGAGGAGTAAATAAGGTCGCTGTTCAGGCAGCATATTGCGTTCACGCCTCCCTGCCTTTCGACCATAGAGTGGGAGTGACGCTCTCCTTTAGGTGAGCGCACAGACTCAAAGCCCTGGCCTCGTCCCTGATTCGTGGGACGAGGCCGGGGTGTCTTGTCGATCCGGCCGTC
>CALIZH010000266.1 GCA_938028585.1 uncultured Actinomyces sp.
CTGTCGGCGCTTTCCAAAGGGCATTCCGTTCGGTGTCCACCCGCTACCGCACGGCCTCGCGAGCGCTCGCTGCCCAAGAACTAGACGCGATCCAGGGACTTTCAACGCTGTCCTACATCGGCGCTGGAAAGCGCGTGGGCCGCACCCTTGCACAGGCCGCAGAAAACGTTCGCCGCAAAGTCATGCGCTACCTCGCCGGAAACCAGATCGTCCTGCTGGTTGTCGACGGTGTCTTCTCGCTGGGAATGATCACCGGTGCGACCGCACTTGCTTACTGGCGTCTGAGCGGCAGTCGCTTCAGCGTGGGTCAGGCCATCACCCTTGTTCTGCTCTCCTCGATCATGCTTGACCCTCTGGATCGAATCGGCCAATTCTTTTACATCGGCATGGGCGGAATCGCTGCAACCCGCGAAATCAAGCGCTTCACCAGCGAAACCCCAGAGGTGATCGACCCCGCAGAACACGGCGCTCTTTCTCCCTCAGTCCTTCCCACACCCGGGGAAGTGCGCATCGACAGCGTCTCCTTCGCTTACGAGGCCGACACCCCGATCCTGCGCGGAGCTACACTTCGCGTCGCCCCCGGTGAGCACATTGCGATCACCGGTACCTCGGGCGCCGGAAAGTCAACGCTCTCAAGCTTGATCCAGGCGCACCACCGTCCCAGCGCGGGATCCATCTTCATCAATGGCATCGATATCTCCCAGGTGCCCCTGCAGTGGGTCCGCTCGCAAATTGCTGTCGTCGAACAAACTACCTACCTTTTCTCTGATACTTTGCGCGCGAACATCCTGATCGCCAACCCCGCCGCAAGCGACGAGGACATCCTCACAGCACTGCGCACCGTCGGCCTCGACGATCTTCTGGCGAGGCTTCCCGAAGGCTTGGATACCCGCGTCGGCGACAAGGGACTGGCTCTCTCAGGCGGTGAAGCACAGCGCGTCGCACTTGCCAGAGCGTTTATCAAAGACGCCCCGATCCTTCTGCTTGATGAACCCACTGCACACGTCGATTTGGAAAGTGAAAGACAGATTCTTAACGCCATCGATACCGTTGCACGTGGGCGTACGACCATCACGATTTCTCACCGAGGAGCAACGATCGCCCACGCAGACCGCCAAGTTGAACTGAAGGAAGGGGAACTTCGATGAACCCCCAGAACTTCACGCGCATGGACCTCTCGCGCCGCCTCATTCGCGTCGCTCGTCCCGTCCTTTTCCCGCTTGTTTTCTCTCTACTTGCGCGTATTGTCGCGCTGGTTTTGGGGATCGCGCTCTTTGCGGTGGGAACATGGGCATTGGGTTCCTATGCCTCGGATCCGGCCTCGGTCACCCTGTCATGGGTGGTGTGGGCGCTGGTGATCATGTCCCTGCTCAAGGCCCTGTTCCGCTACCTCGAGCAATACGCGGGACACTACGTTGCTTTCCGTTCTTTGGCCCTCCTGCGTAATTACTTCTTTGATTCGCTGGAACCTCAGGCCCCGGCGATGACCGAGGGCGCAGACACCGGTGACCTTCTGTCGCGAGTCACGAAAGACGTCGATCGTGTCGAGGTTTTCTTCGCACACACCCTGGTGCCCCTGGCAACGGCAGTGATTGTTCCCATTGGGACTGTTGTGTGGATGGGCGTGGCGATCTCGCCGCTCAATGCTCTTGTTCTGGCACCTTTCCTTGTCCTGGCAGGGATTTGTGTTCCGACCTTCGGTGGCAAGACCACCGACGAAGCTGCGCAAGTACTTCGCGCAACACGTGGCAGGCTTTCGCACCACGTCACCGACTCGGTTCAAGGCGTACGCGAAGTCATTGCTTTCGGTGCACAGGAACATCGCATGAAGGAAATGGCTGACGAGCTGGAAGAATACATTTTCCAAGCTCAGTACAAGACCTCTTTCTGGATTGCCGTTCGACGAGGCCTTAATCAAGCACTGCTTCCCCTGGCTGTCGTCGCTCAGCTCCTTGTCGCCTACTCGGCTTACCCCTCGGGCAAACTGAGCATCGCGCAGGTCACCATGTCCTTGGGCGTTGCACTGGCCTCTTTTGCACCGGTTTTGGCGGTTGAGGATCTCACCGCGGATCTGGACCAGGCCTACGCTTCGGCAGCGCGAATCTTCGCAGTGACGGATCGCGACCCACTGGTTCCCGATCCGGAAGCACCTCACCCGATCGCTGGCAGCGGTGATCTTCAGATTACGGGCGTGGACTTTACCTACCCGCAGGTTGCTCTAGCTTCAGGCCTTCAAGATGACTCAGAAGGATACGAGAACCATCGCCCCCAAGTTCTCCATGACGTGACTGTCACTATTCCTGCCGGCTCGACAACCGCAATCGTTGGTGCATCGGGCTCGGGTAAGTCGACGCTTGCTGCTCTGCTTGCTCGCGTGTGGGATCCGGACTCCGGTTCGATCAGCATCGGGGGAGTGGACCTGCGTGAGGACACTCAAGATCACATTCGTTCTGTTGTCACCCTGGCCTCGCAGCGCGCTCACGTCTTCAACGATTCAATTCGTGCAAACCTTCTGCTTGCACGTCCCGACGCAAGCGATACTGAACTGAACGACGCACTGGAGGCGGTTGACCTCAGCGAGTGGATCGCCTCGGAAAGCGATGGAATAGAAACCAAGGACGGCGAAATGGGC
>CALIZH010000267.1 GCA_938028585.1 uncultured Actinomyces sp.
CGGCAAGCTGGCGCGACAGACGCAGTTCCATGTTGCCCGTACCCTTGAACTCTTCGAAGATCACCTCGTCCATCTTCGATCCGGTCTCAACAAGAGCCGAGGCGATGATGGTCAGCGATCCGCCCTCGCGCAGGTTACGTGCGCCACCAAAGAACTTCTTGGGCGGGTAGAGCGCCGAGGCGTCAACACCACCGGAGAGGATTCGACCCGAGGCCGGTGCGGCGAGGTTGTACGCACGCGAAAGCCTGGTGATTGAGTCAAGAAGAACGACGACATCTTGACCGAGTTCGACCAGACGCTTGGCACGTTCAATTGCCAGCTCTGCGACAATTGCGTGATCCGATGCGGGACGATCAAAGGTCGAAGCAATAACCTCACCCTTGACGATGGAGCGCATATCGGTCACTTCTTCAGGACGCTCATCAACCAGAACAACCATGAGGTGAACCTCGGGGTTATTCAATTCGATTGCCTTGGCAATCTGCTGAATAACCATGGTCTTGCCAGCCTTCGGAGGCGAAACGATCAAACCACGCTGTCCCTTACCAATGGGGGCAACCAAGTCGATGACGCGAGGAGTGAAGGCCTTTGCTGAGGTCTCCATTCGCAATTGCTGGTCGGGGTAAATCGGGGTGAGCTTGGAGAACTCGCGGCGAGCCTGCGCGTCCTCAATGCTCATGCCATTGACTGAGTCAACGCGAACCAGCGCGTTGTACTTCTGGCGCTGGCGCTCGCCTTCACGGGGTGCGCGAACCGCACCTGCGACAGCATCACCCGGACGCAGTCCCCAGCGACGAACATTGCCGAGGGTAACGTAAACATCGTTGGGCCCGGGCAAGTAGCCGGAGGTACGAACGAATGCGTGGTTTTCTTGAACGTCCAAGATGCCCGCAATCGGTGCAAGATTCTCTTCGGAGACCGGCGCAGACTCGCGACGCTCGCCACGCTCGACGCGTTCATTGCGCTCACCGCGTTCACGACGTCCCTCACGTCCGCGTCCACGTCGGCGTCCTTCGCGATCGCGACGGGAACGATCGCGGGCCTCGGGATCATCACTATCGGGAAGGGCAATCTCAATGTGCTGCGCCGGCGCGGGAGCACTTTCCTCTTCTTCGTGACGGGTCGGGGTCGGCAGATCCAGGGTAACGGTCTGCGGTTCTGCAGCCTCACTGGAAACAACGCGACGACGACGGCTCTTTCGCGGAAGGCCAGCGTCATTCGAGGAACGCTCTTCCGAGGTTGACTGCGAAACAGGAGCGGGCAGTTCAATACTGACCTGCGGGGCCTCGCTGGCTTCCTCACGCGCAACGCGACGACGACGCGAACGCGGGGCCTCTTCTTGCTTGGGCGCGCCACCTTGCGCAGCACTGAGCGCCTCAATCAGCTGGGGCTTACGCATTGCAGAAACACCTTTAAGGCCAAGTTCGGTGGCCATGGCTTTGAGTTCCACCAACTTCATGCGCGACAATTCGCGCTCTTGGGTGGTCACATCGTTGCTCAACTGATAATCCTCACATGCATGGTCTCACAACAGACCAGGTGAACTTCTCAATCAACATGAGATGAATAGAAAGGACATGTTCCAACAGGAACACGGAAGAATTTCCACATTTGGAGATCGAAGGATTTCCTTCAGTGCGATAGTAGCAAGCAATACGCGTTTTCTCACTACTTTCACGCAAGCAGTTTTGCTCTGCGCGCTAAATCACACAAATACGCATCCACCGTTAATCTTTGAAAGATTGCCTCGAGTGATTTGAAGACCCGACGTGGCAAGTTTCAAAGGACGCACTGCCCACCCTGCCGCCTGTGCATCGGCTTGAACCTTGGGATCAATGCTTTCAAGACTGAGCACTGTCGGTCCCGCACCAGAGATCACCGCCGCTTTACCGGCACCACGAAGCCAGGTCACCAAGGCGTGGGAAGGTTGCATTGATTGACGTCGATAGTCTTGGTGCAGGCGATCTTCAGTCGCAGCCATAAGCAGTTCATGAACATTCGTCCCAGCACCAATCACATGGTTTTGCCCACTGAGGACTGCAGCCAAGATTCCAGCACGCGAAAGATTAAATTTTGCATCATCGAAGGGAACCTGCTGCGGAAGCACAGCGCGCGCTTTCGAGGTCGCCAACTCGAAATCCGGAATGAAGGCAACGGGCTCAATCGGCGCCTCCCCCGAAAGGTGCAGCATGCCCGGAAGCTCACCATCCATCCATGAGATCGTCACTCCGCCAGAGATGGCTGGGGCGACGTTATCCGGATGACCTTCCATCTCGGTCGCAATCGAAAGGATATCCTCCGCGGTAAGCGCCTCGGGATCTCCAATAAGCGCACGAGCAAGCCCAAGACCAGCGACGATTGCCGAGGCGGAGGAACCGAGGCCTCGAGAATGAGGAATACGGTTCATACAGCGCATCTGGATACCAACCTGCGCAACACCTGCTGCATCCAAGCCCATACGCAGCGCCTGAACAACAAGGTGATTTTCGCCTTCGTCGAGGACGCCTGCCCCTTCACCCTCAATAGTCACGTGGGTTGCCCCGGCGGTTGCGTGGACACTCACCTCATCCCACAGGTCTAAGGCAAGACCGAAGGAATCAAAACCGGGTCCGAGATTGGCCGAGGTAGCGGGAACACGAACAGCGACGAAATCTTGAGTGATGCGCATGGAGGGTCACTTTCCAGAATTTAGATATCCAGGAGCGGGAAGATTGCGGGTGGGACATGAGCGTTGAGCTCATTCACCAGAGCCTCGACGAGGCCATGGGCGCGGTCTCGCGCGATAGCCTGGGTCGTCAGGGTCACAACGCTTTCTCCTTCAGTATCCCCCGCTTCGATATCGATCCCCTGTAGCGACACTTCGAGTGTGGAACACACCTGGCTCACAGACTCACTCACACTTGAAGTCGTCGGAACACTCAATCGAATAATGAATGGCGAGACAACACTCCAGTTTTCTGAGAGCCTCACAGGCAGCTCATCTTCTTCACGCATTGCCCCCAGCCCGCTCAGACGGTCACGCGCGGCGGCAACAATGTCCCCCAAGACAGCCGAAGCCGTCGGGAAGCCCCCCGCCCCAAGACCAAGGAAAGACAAGGTTCCCGCGGCCTGGGCATTAACGAAAACACCATTCGCGGGCCCATGAAGAGAGGCGAAGGCGTGATCAAGAGGAACAAAAGTCGGCTCAACTCCAAGGCGAAGGACAGGCTCGCCTGCCTCCTCGTCATATTGAGCGCGGGCAACAAGCTTAATGACGTAGCCCAGACGTCCAGCCAGCGCAATGTCATCGGTCGACAGCGCGGTAATCCCCTGACGCGGCACGCTCTCAACACTGACCCAACGCCCAAAGGAGAGAGAGGACATAATCGCGCATTTTGCTGAGGCATCATAGCCCTCAACATCGGCGCTGGGATCGGCCTCAGCAAAACCCAATTCCTGGGCCTGCGCCAAAGCTTCGCCATAGTCCGCGCCCTGAGTGGTCATTTGATCGAGGATGAAGTTCGTCGTCCCGTTGACGACGCCAGCAATCTGGCGAACCCGATCACCGCGCAGGGATGAGGTCAAAGCCCCAATCACGGGAATTGCACCGGCAACGGCAGCTTCGAAGTAGAGGCGGGTATTCGCTTCGCGTGCAGCAGCAAATAGCTCGGGCCCACGAGAAGCAATAAGAGCCTTATTGCCAGTGATGACCGCGCTGCCATTCTTCAGGGCAGCCATGACGTAGTCGTAAGCCGGATCGACCCCGCCGATCAATTCAACGACAAGATCTTTTCCCATAATGACTTCATAGGGATCAGTCGTCAGCAATGAAGAATCAATAGGGAAGGCGCGCTTGGCGTCTAGACGTCGAACGAGCACGGATTGAACCTCGAGACGAGTACCCAAACGACGCTCATATTCATCCGACCACTGTTGAAGAAGGTGGATCACATGAGCGCCAACAGTGCCTGCACCCAAAACTCCAATACGGATCGGGGATGGTGTCGTGTTCACATTTACTCCTCGTGGGCGCCAAATCGGCACGTATATAAAGTCAGCTGAAATTGCTCATGGACCAGTGACGAGTCTACTGTGCACACCCTCTGAAGGCACAGGCTCATCAAGTGATGAACGACTTGCAGCGCACTCAAAGACTAAAAAGGACTTTTGTCCTACACTATGAGTGATCGGAGCGACAAAAGTCCCAGATTGTTAGACATGGCATATACACAGAACAGGCATAAAGATGCTGTCGATGCACCAAGTGCGAGAGACTATTAGCAGATGCCCGATACGGCACCAAAGATGAGGCCGATGCCTTATCAACCGGAGGTTTTCAGTCCGAAAGCCACGGCAACCGAGAAGAGGGAACATGACTGATCAGCAGACCGCCGACGTCACAACCGACGCCTGGGACGGTTTCGTCAAGGGCCATTGGTCCGAAGCAATCGACGTGCGCGACTTCATCCAGCGCAACTACACCCCTTACGAAGGAGATGCCTCCTTCCTGGCCGGGCCGACCGAAAAGACCCTGCGCGTCTGGGAGACGCTCGAAAAGGACTACCTGTCCAAGGAGCGTAAGGTTCGCATCCTCGATGTTGACACCCACACCCCCGCCGATATCGACGCTTTCAAGCCCGGTTACATCAGCGATGATGACGACGTCATCGTCGGCCTGCAGACCGATGCGCCTCTGAAGCGTGCAATGATGCCAAACGGCGGCTGGCGTATGGTCGAGACCGCTATTAAGGAAGCTGGCAAAGAGGTCGACCCCGAGGTCAAGAAGATCTTCACCCAGTACCGCAAGACCCACAACGACGCGGTCTTCGATATCTACACGCCGCGTATCCGCGCAGCGCGTTCCTCCCACATCATCACCGGTCTTCCCGATGCATACGGCCGCGGCCGCATCATTGGTGACTACCGTCGTGTTGCACTGTACGGTGTTGACCACCTGATCGAGGAGAAGCAGAAGGATAAGGATCGCTACGCAGATCAGCCCTTCTCAGAGCACTGGGCACGCTACCGCGAGGAGCACTCGGAGCAGATTAAGGCTCTGAAGAAGCTCAAGAAGATGGCAGCCGACTACGGCTTCGACATCTCCGGCCCCGCTCGCAACGCACACGAAGCAGTCCAGTGGACCTACTTCGGCTACCTGGCCTCCGTGAAGTCCCAGGACGGCGCCGCCATGTCGATCGGCCGCCTGTCCGGCTTCTTCGATGTCTACTTCGAGCGCGATCTGAAGAACGGCACGCTGGATGAGTCCGGCGCGCAGGAGATCATCGACGCCCTCGTCATCAAGCTGC
>CALIZH010000268.1 GCA_938028585.1 uncultured Actinomyces sp.
CCGGCCGCAGTACGAGCCTGCTGCAATGCTGCAGCGACCTCGGTTGGATGGTGGGCATAGTCATCAAACAGCCGGCGAGTGCCAACTTGCCCCTTGAACTCAAAGCGCCGAGAAGTTCCAGCGAATGCAGCCAGAGAGTGAGCCATAGTCTGTGCATCGGTTCCCAAGCGAACTCCTGCAATCCACGCCGCACAGGCATTGAGAAGATTGTGAATCCCAGGAACTGTCAGGTGAATTTCGGCCTTCAAATCGCTCCAGGTCAGCAGCGCCGAAGCGGTATGGCCATCAGTATGAGCCTCTTCAATGATGACATCAGCGCTTGAGCCCAAGTCTGCGCTCTCATGACCGGAGCGCGCATAGGTCACGGTATCGATGCCCTGAGTTCGAGCATATCGGGCCAAACGGGCACTTCCACCATCTTCACCGCAGCACACCAGGGTTCCACCCGGGCGCAGACAGCCAACAAAATCAACGAAAACCTGTTCAAAAGCTTCGCGCGAACCATAGCGATCCAAGTGATCAGGTTCAACATTGGTGACAATCTCAATCCAGGGAGTGTAGTTGAGGAAGGAGCCATCAGATTCATCGGCTTCGGCAACAAAAACATCACCGCTGCCCAAGTAAGCACCCGATCCCAGCTGAGGAATCACCGCACCGACCGCAATCGACGGATCCTCACCGGCATCACGAAGGGCCATCGAAAGCATCGCTGAAGTCGTCGTCTTCCCGTGTGCTCCCGCAACTGCCACAAAACGCATACCGCTTGCAGCCAGAGCCAGAGCCTGGGAACGGTGAATGACGCTTTGTCCACGTCGACGGGCCTCGGCCAGCTCCGGGTTACTCTCACGCACTGCGGTGGACACAACAACTACAGCGTCAGCAGGAACATGGGCAGCATCATGACCAACAAACACCTCAATTCCTGCATCACGGAGGTGATCAAGAATGGGAGATTCCTTCTGGTCAGAACCCGAAACCTCAAGACCGCGATCCTTGAGAAGCTCAGCAACCACTGACATCCCAGCGCCGCCGATACCGATGAGATGGAAGCGATGGGAAGTACTCACTTCTGTTCCTTCTTCTGAAGAGTCGATTCAATAAGGTCAGCAAGTTGTTGAGCGCCATCGGGGCGCGCAAGCGCGCGAGATGCGATGGTCATTTCAGAAAGTTTTTCGCTTCCGGGCAGCGGGAAGATCGTGCCTCGAACGTAATCGGCAGTCAGGTCGTGGTCAGCAACAAGAAGCGCACCACCCTGCGCAACATGATCCGCGGCATTCAGCTTCTGCTCTCCATTACCAATGGGCAGTGGAACATACACGCAGGGCAGTCCGAGTGCGGTCATTTCGGCAACCGTACCCGCACCCGAGCGACACACGACCAAATCAGCAACGGCAAGCGCATCTTCCATTGTTGAGAGGTAGTCAATGACATGCCAACGATCAGCAACACCTGCTGCTTTCACCGCATCGCGAACCTCTTGGTCCTTCCCCTTGCCGGTGAGGTGAACGACCTGCACCCCGTCGGGCAGCTCAGCAGCGACTTTCACCATCGCTCGGTTCACATTGAGAGCCCCCAAGGAGCCACCGGTGATGAGCAGAGTCTGCATATCGGGGTCGACCCCCAACTTCGAGGCCGCCAAGCGGCGCGCAGATTCACGTCCTTCTTCGGTGGTACGAGCGGCGGCAAGAGCCTGGATGGCGGGACGCAAAGGAAGTCCCGTCACCACAGTTACTCCGTGCTTCGCTTTTAGAGGGGTCGAGGGGAAAGTCAATCCCAAGGCCGATGCCCAGCGTGCACCTACTCGGTTGGCAAGCCCGGGACGGGCGTTCTGCTCATGGATGATGATCAGAAGGCTCATCTTTCGTGCGGCAAGGTAGGCGGGAGTAGAAACATATCCGCCGAAACCAACGAGCGCATCTGCTCCGCTCAGTGCTGAACGGCACTGAGCGATCGCACGCTTCATGCGTCCCGGAAGAGAGAAGAACTGTAGAGAAGGTTTACGTGGCAGCGGAACACGCTCAATAGTCACCAACTCGACGCCCGCAGCGGGAACCAGCGTCGTTTCCAGACCTTGAGAGGTTCCCAGAGCAACGACGTCATAACCGCGCGAACGGAGTTCCAATGCGGTCGACAGTAAGGGGTTCACGTGCCCAGCGGTGCCGCCACCTGCAAGAACAATTTTCTTTGTCATCGTGTTCCTTCCGTAGAACCACCGCTAGCCTTTCCTGCGCGGCGGCGTCGACGCGAAAGCCGCGGGTCGCGTGATGATCCCGCCGAAAATTTCAGTCCCATAGTCATACCCGCGTTCTCACGCGCGCAAGCAGCAACCAGTGCAATAGCTGAAATTGTGAAGAGATAGGACGAACCGCCATAAGACACCAGCGGTAGAGGCACGCCAATAACCGGACCAAGCCCAGTCACAGACGCAATATTAATAATCGCCTGAATGCCGATCCAAGCAGCGACGCCACCACTGACAATTGTTGCGAAGAACGAGTTTGTTGAGTGGATGAGCCGTACCATCCCCCAAATCATCAAACAGATGCACGCAACAATGGTCAGCGTCCCCAAGAGGCCAAATTCTTCGCCAATAATTGCCAAGATGAAGTCGGTATGCGCAGCCTGGAGATAGTTCCATTTTTCTCGAGATGCGCCAGGACCGAGGCCAGTTAGGCCTCCCGAGCCAAGTGCCCACAGCGCGTGGTCAATCTGTTCGGGAGCTGAAAGGTTACGCGCGGGACGATTCCACGGAAGAACTGCAAGAATTCGCTTCATGCGCGTGGGGTTCTGGAAAACTAGGAAGACGGCAACTGGAATCGCGGAAAGGAAAATAACTGCAAACCACTTGCGCGGAAGCCGTGCAACCCAGATGGCGCCGAATGCACCTGCAGCCATGACCATCGCGGTGCCCATGTCCTTACCGAGCATGACGTCGACAAGAGCACCAAGAATAGGGAGCCCTACCGTGACTGCCATCTGTCGCCAGTCATTGCGGCGAGCGCCTTCCCGCGACAGTGAGCGTGCCAAGGCAACGATCAACGCCAGTTTGAGAAACTCCGAGGGCTGGAATGTTCCAAGTCCGGGAAGCGACACCCAGTTAGTGTTTCCGCCCTGCGATGCCGCCAGTGGCGTCATGACTAGTGCCTGAAAAAACAGGGCTGCAAGATAAATGACCGGCGCAAGGCGGTACCACACTGCCGAGGGGATCCTTTGGATAAAAATCGCCGCAAGCAGGAAGGAGACGCCAATAATGAGCAGCTGCCGCAAGAATGCCGCGTAGGGGCTGCCACCACTGGCGATAGTTGTAACGGCAGAAGCTGAAAACCCCATCACCAAACCGAAAACGGTCAAAATGAGCGCGGGAATAACGATCAGATAGTAGGTGGCGACAGGCGAATACACCCGATCTCCACGTTCTTTCGACGCGAATTCGAAACGCGGGATATGCAGGCGCTCCAGTAGGGAGCTCATTGCGCCGCCCAATTCGCTTCAAGACGTTTCACCGCATCGCGGAAAACATCCCCACGTTGCGCATAGGAACGGAACTGATCCCAAGATGCACACGCCGGGGCGAGCACAACAGTATCTCCCGGGCGGGACAGAGCCACGGCCTCGTTAACGACAGAGAACATCCAGTCCTCATGCCCGTCGACCTCAACGAAGGGAACTTGAGGTGCTCGCTGGCGCAGCGCGTTCACAATCGCACTGCGATCCTTGCCAATGACAACAACCCCTCGAAGAAGAGGAGCAACGCGAGCAACCAGGTCGCCAAACTCTTGGCCCTTCGTATCTCCTCCTGCGATCCAAACCGCAGTGCCAGGAGTAATTCCAGACAGCGAAGCTACAGCCGCATGGGCATTTGTCGCCTTAGAGTCATCAATCCAAGTGACATCGGCTGCATGTGAAATTACTGCACGTCGGTGATGAGCGGGGGTAAAGCTTCGAAGACCTTTCGCAACTGCTTCTGGTGGAACGCCAAAGGCGCGCGCAAGACCGGCTGCAGCGGTTGCATCCATACGCGCAGCATCCGTAACACCGTCATGGTAGGCAACGCGAAGGTCATCAACTTCAGCTAAGAATTGGGCCTGCATATGGCGTTTCTCGACAAAAGCACGCTCAACGAGCGCGTCCTCAACCCAACCAACCTGAGAGATTGAGGGGATCCCCAAGGTCAATCCAATTGCCCGGGCTCCATCAACGACATCGGCCTCGGCGACCATGTTCTCCACGGTGATATCGGATGCGGGATAGAAACAGGCTTTTTGAGTCAGGTGATAGACCTTCGCCTTATCTGCTGCATAGGCCTGTGCGCTGCCGTGCCAATCAAGATGATCGGCGTCGACATTCAGACACACAGAAGCCAATGGAGAAACAGTCGAAACAGTATGCAGCTGGAAGGATGAGAGCTCGACAGCGAAGACCGTTGCATCGGTATCAATGGCTTCACAAATGGGAAGGCCGATATTGCCAACTTCGACGGCGTTCTCACCTGCTGCTCGCAGCATCGCTCCCAGCATTCCAACCGTCGTGGTCTTGCCGTTAGTTCCAGTGACGCATAGCCACGGACGGCCTGCGTGCTCGGAATCTTCTTGAAGACGCCAGGCCAGTTCGACCTCGCCAATCAGTTCGACACCAGCATTTATTGCCGCCGGAAAAATGGGATGGTGAGCGGGGATTCCCGGAGAGACAACAATGCAATCCGGCTTCCAATCGATGACCGCCTGAGCGAGCGCATCAGAATCAGCTTCGCTGACAAACTCGACATTCGCGTCGTTTTCAGACTGGTCATCCTCGCGGGCTCTCCCGTCGAAGGCACACAGCTGCGCACCGCGTTTTACAAGTGCGTGTGCTGACGCCTTCCCAGACGCTCCCCAACCGAGGATTGCAAAGCGGCCCTGCCAATTCACAGTTGTGACACCCATTCCGCGTAGAAGAGACCAACTCCCATCACTGCGAAAAGCGCTGCGATGAGCCAGAAGCGAATAACGATGGTGATTTCTTTCCAGCCCTTGAGCTCAAAGTGATGGTGCAAAGGAGCCATTCTGAAAACACGCTTGTGCGTGAGTTTGAAGACGCCGATCTGGATGACATCCGAAAGAGTCGTAATGACGTAGAGTCCGCCAATCAAAATTGCAAGGAACTCAGTGTCGGTCAGGATCGAAACACCGGCGATAGCCGCACCGATGGCCTGCGAGCCGGTGTCGCCCATGAAGATCTGGGCGGGCGAGGCATTCCACCATAGGAAACCTGCCAAGGCACCAACCAAAGAGGAGCAGAAAATTGCGATGGAAAGAGGATCCCGGGTGTCGTAGCATGCGGCAACGTTGACCGTGTCCCCCCAGCAGGACTGAAGCAGCTGGAAGTACGAAATGAAGGTGTAGGAGACGAAAACAAAAATACCTGCGCCGGCGGCCAAGCCATCCAAGCCATCGGTCAAGTTCACTGCGTTGGACCAGGCCGCAACGATGAAGTTCACCCACAAGACAATGAGGATGACGGCCGCGACAATCCCCCACTGGGTGAAGGTCAATCCGAGGGGGCGAGCAAGAGAAATATCAAAAATACCCGGAGTACGACCGTGAACATTCGGAATCGTCAAAATACCCCACGTGAACAGCGAGGCAATAGCAACTTGTCCAACGATCTTTGCCCATGCGTGCAGGCCAAGCGAACGCTGATGCATGATTTTTAGTGCGTCATCAAGCAGTCCGATAAACCCGATTCCCACGAAAAGGAAGACCAAAAGGATTCCCGACCACGAGGGAAGTCCACCGTTAATCAGTGTTCCGATAAACCACGCAGCGACAGTGGCGAAAATGATGACAACGCCACCCATTGTCGGGGTGCCACGCTTCGTCATATGCGACGTCGGGCCGTCTTGGCGAATGAACTGTCCGTAATGGTTGTGTACCAAGTAGCGGATGAACAGCGGGGTGAGCGAAATTGAGAGGACTAGACCAACTGCAAAGGCAATAATGAGTCCAATCATAAAGTGCCCTCCTCCACTAGGTGATCGGCGACTTTCCAGGCACCGGAGCCATTCGAGCCCTTGATGAACACAACAGAATTATCTTCCAGTATGCCGTCTAATGCACTAAGTACCTCGTCAACATTCCGCAGGTGACGGTGAGTGTGGTCCTCGCCTCGCTCAGTGAAGTAGTACTGCGAGTCCTCTCCCAGCGCAAGAACACAATCGGCCCCCGCTTCATCGAAGAAGCGTGCAACCTGTTCATGGGTGCTTTGTGAGGCTTCACCAAGTTCAAGCATTCCGCCGGCAACGGCGACCAACTGCCGACCCGCCGCCAAATCTCCAGCGGCTTTACATCCCGCGCGGAAAGAATCTAGGTTCGCGTTGTAGGAATCATCGATAAGAGTCACTTTCTTACCCTTGAGGGTAAGTTCATGGATGCTCATTCGATGTGGGCTGGCTGGCCTGCGGCCCTCAACAGCGGCGCAGGCTTGATCAAGATCAATTCCGAGCGTCCACGCTCCGGTAATTGCAGCAAGCGCATTGGCAACATGGTGAATACCAACAAGCCCAAGGTGCACAGGGAGCACTCGCCCATTGAGGTGGAGTTCGAAAGAAGCCTTCCCCTGTTCATCGAGGGAAATCGCGTGGGCGCTGCTATCTGCCTGGCGATTTCCCGAGGCCGAGAAGGTGACCACTCGCCCGGGTGCGTGAGCGGCCATCTCCATGACGTGCGGGTCGTCAAAGTTCAAGATCGAGGTTCCAGATGGCAGGAGCCCCTGAATCAGCTCAGCCTTGGCATCGCGTACGCCCTCAACAGAGCCGAAGCCCCCAAGGTGCGCATGCCCGACCATCAGTTCAATTCCGGCATCAGGTGGGGCAATTCGCGTGAGATAGGCGATGTGTCCAGGTCCAGAGGCTCCCATTTCCAGAACAAGGTGGCGTGTCGATTCATCGGCACGCAGAACCGTGAGAGGAAGTCCGACTTCATTATTAAAAGACAGCTGAGGAGCAACGGTCGGGGCATCGGCGCGCATGATCGCCGCAAGAAGGTCTTTGGTCGTTGTTTTTCCCACCGAACCGGTCATTGCGATCACGTCCATTTTCTGGTGCGAACGCAAATCTGAAAGGTAGGCCCGAGCCAATTCGCCCAGCGCGATCGTCGAGTCCTCGACAAGGATCTGCGTCAAAGGCGAGTCACACAGGTGTTCAACGATTGCCGCCACCGCGCCATTGCGCTCAGCTGCGTCCAGATAGTCGTGGCCATCGCTATTTTCCCCACGCCGAGCCACAAAGAGAGAGCCTTGACGAATTTCTCGTGAATCCGTTTCAACTGTCCCGGTGACCTCGACGTCGTTTCCGTGGAGCTGTGCGCCCAATGCTTGAGCGATCCAGCGACTGGACCTATGCATTCTTCTCCTTAGGGTCTACCCAACGGTCTGGACACTAGCCTACTAGGGTGTCGTGGGATACAGCTGGGCACTTTCTGTAGACGCGGGGATCCCGAGGTTGCGAACAGCCTCGGTCGTGACTTCACTCCACAGCGGTGCGGCCGCATCAGAGGACAAAAAAGCAACACGCGGGTTGTACAGGACAACCGAAATAGCCAAGCGCGGTGATTCCGCTGGAACCAGACCAGCAGTGTTCGAAACGACCGCATCCGCGCCATTGACTTTAATATCTGCAGTACCCGTCTTGACTGCCACGCGGTAGCCTTCAACCTTTGCGAGTTGACCGGTACCCTGCTTATCCATAACAACAGATTCCATCATGGTGATGAGTTCTTTTGAACGATCCGCGGACATCACTTGCTTGGGTTGCGGCGAGACAGTCTTCTCAGTTCGCCCCTTTGAATCAGTTGTCGAATCGATAATTCGCGGCGCAATCATGACCCCGCGGTTTCCGATTGCCTGGATGAACTGATTCTGCTGGATCGCCGTGATCGCGTAGGACTGTCCGAACATCATGGTGTAGCGGTCTCGGCCTTGAATATTGTCGAAATCTCGCATGATGCCCTGAGACTCGCCCGCCAACTCGATTCCAGTGGGCTGGTTAAGACCCATCTTCGTCATGAAGTCGTAGCGATCACGATCGCCCACCTGCTCGCCAATCTCAATCGTTCCAACGTTCGAGGATTCCGCAAGGATACCGGTCGACGTCAAAGTCTCAGTTCCGTGCTCGTGGTAATCCTTGATCGGACCGCCGGCATCGGGAGGGTTAATGCTATACGGGACGCTGTATTGACTCGTTGGCGTAGTCGTTCCCTTTTCCAGGGCCGAGGCCACAGTTAGCAGCTTGCCCACCGAACCCGGTTCGTAGGGAGCCTGCACCCCCATGACAGATTGAGGTTTTGCGGCATCCGGCGTCGTGGACCCCGAATCGGCAAGAACAAGAATACGTCCCGTCGACACATCAGAAATGACGACGACTCCCCAGTCCGCATTGTGCTTACGAACACGAGCATCCAAAGCATCTTGAACCAAGTGTTGAAGATCTGCATGGAGGGTCGTACGGACCGATCCTCCGTCTTGAGGCTCCTTTGTGACCTTCTTTCCACCGGGCATCACCGCGCCGTTGGGAGAGATCTCATAGGCCTCTTCTCCAGAGGTTCCCTGCAAGAAATTATTGAAATAGGCCTCCAAGCCAGAGACACCGTCTCCTTCGGCATTGACGGCGCCCACGATCGGACCGGCTGTATTGCCATTGGGATAGGTCCGGTCAAAGACCGCTTCCCATTCAATACCGGTAATGTCGAGCTTGCGGATTTCGCGATAGGTGACCGCATCGACATTCTTTTTCAGATAGACGTAGGTCGAATCCCCGAGCATCATGCCGCCCAGTTCCGCTTGGCTGATACCCAGGAGAGGAGAGAGCTGTTTCGCGGCCTCAGCCGGACCACGGCCGACAACATTGCCGTTGTCATCTTTATGCTCGTAGGTCGTAATCGCTTTCTGATTCACCGCAATGTGGTAGGCCTGAACCGAATCGGCCAGAACAACACCGTTAACGTCAAGAATTTCCCCGCGTTTTGCGCCAATTTCACTGACGGCAGTACGCACTCGCTCACCCTCGGAGGCAAGGGTCGAGCTTTGGAATACCTGAATAACGACGAGCTGGATAACACAGAACGCAAATCCCAAGAACAGAAGCCCGGACATCCAATTCGCACGATGAGGCGAAGTGTCTGGCGCCTTGAAAATGCGTCGCCACCAGCTCATCGCGCGGCTACACCACCCTCAACTTGGCCATCGGCCAAACGGATTGTTCCCAGCTTTCCAGCGTGCACCATTCCCTGTGCCTTCGCCGCTTTCTCGAGCTCGACGGGAGAAGCCTTCTCCTGAAGCTGCGTCTGCAGGGTCCACGATTGCGCCTCCAACTCGTTGAGCTGGATCTGGTATTCGCGAATCTGGTAGGAGGTCTGAGCCATGTGCGTATTGATCAGCATAGGCACAACAATGGCGATAGCAATCATCACCAAGGCAATAAAGGTCATCGGGATGACCGAGCGGCGAGGCTGGTTAGCCTTCACCACTGTGAGCAGTGGGCGTACATCTTCACGTACGTATGCCGGACGAGAGGTCGCGCGTGCGCGCGCGGTGGCTCCGCTCATGGTCGTTCCTTCCAGGGGCGTATCATCTGTGCGCCGCGCAGCCGCACGGAAGCGGAGCGCGGATTATGGGATTTTTCTGTGTCATCAGCCAGCTGCGCACCACGTGTCAGTAGACGCAAGCGGGCTTGAAGTTCTTCGGGGATCATGGGCACACCAGCAGGGGCCTGATCAGTAGCGCCGCGACGGAAGATGTCCTTCACCAGACGATCTTCAAGGGACTGGTACGACTCGATGACGATTCGACCACCAACGCGCAGGTGCGCAAGAGCAGCGGGAAGCGCGGCCTCGAGAATGGTCAGTTCGTCGTTGACCGCGATACGCAACGCTTGGAAGGTGCGCTTTGCGGGGTTCCCCCCTGTGCGGCGTGCCGGTGCGGGGATACAATCGCGAACGATCTGAGCCAGCTGCGAAGTACGCGTCAGAGGCTCGCTCTCTCGGGTGGCGACGATACGTCCAGCGATCTTCGAGGCGAACTTTTCTTCCCCGTAAACGCGAAGAATCCGCGTAATTTCCTCTTTCGAGGCCGAGGCCAAAAATTGCGCTGCACTGATGCCCGTCTGGGGGTTCATTCGCATATCAAGCGGGGCATCATGCGAGTAAGAGAAGCCTCGGTCCTCTTGGTCCAATTGGAGCGAAGAGACACCCAGATCCATGAGGATCCCATCGACCATTCCAGAGGGGGCTTGCGCAGCAACCTCATCCATCTTGTCGTAAGTGGTGTGGAAGGCACGGAAACGCGGGCCAAAAGCTTCAAGGCGCTTCGATGCGAGGGCGATCGCCGAAGGATCTCGATCGATACCGAAAACGGTGAGCTGGGGGAAACGTGTCAGTGCCGCTTCCGTGTGCCCACCCATTCCGAGAGTCGCATCGATGAGAACAGCGCCAGGAGCCTCAATTGCAGGCGCAAGCATGTCCAAGCACTCATTGAGGAGAACAGGAACATGCAGCTGCGCGGGATCGCGGTCGACAGACACTTCTGCCCTCCTTCTGTGTGATGGGTGCCCGTCCATCCAGGTCCCCCACCGTGCTCTGCCATCGGGGAAGTGACGTCAGAACAACGGGAGGAGACCTGGAAGGGCGGACTAGAACATTCCTGGGATAATTTCGTTTTCAGTTTGCGAGAAGACGTCTTCCTGAACGGATAGGTAGTCATTCCATGCCTGTGAATTCCAGATCTCAGCGCGCGAACCCGCACCAATGACGGTGAGTTCACGATCAAGACCGGCGTATTTACGCAGATCCGGCGGAAGGGTAATTCTTCCCTGTTTATCCGGAACTTCCTTATACGCACCCGAGAGCAACACGCGGATATAGTCGCGTGCCTGTTTGGAGGACAGTGGAGCCCGGCGAAGCTCAACCGTCATCTGCTCAAACTCTTGGGCAGGAAAGGCATAGATGCAGTGTTCTTGGCCTCGAGTGAGGACAATCCCACCTTCCATATCCTCTCGGAATCGGGCAGGGAGGATCACGCGCCCCTTGTCGTCGAGCTTCGGCTCGTAGGTACCAAGGAACATCGTTCACCACCTTCCCCTATGTGACATCTTCCCCCACTTTACTCCACAAATTGCCAATTTGGTGCGATTTCGACACATGTCTCATATATTTCTAGCAATAAATCTGCTAGATTCAAATGAAAATTTGAGGTGGAGGAAAGTGGGGGAAATTTTCAGTGTTTCTCGTTAGAAATCTCAGAAATAGCGATTTTCTGCGGAAAATAAGTCTCCGCTCTGAACGATGGGGGAAAGTGGAGACTCATTGGAAAGCAGGAATGAAGGTTTACCCCGCGTCTTCGGGAGGAACAAAAAAATTCCCGGTGACGGTGTCACCGGGAATCAAAGTAATAAGAATTAGCGATCGTCCGACGAACGTCGATCCCACTGTTCTTGTTGGCGTTCCATAAAGGAGCTGTGCTTTTGGTCCGAACTCGAGGAGGTTCCCTTCGCAGTAAGCGCATACCACGCTCCACCGACCATCAAGAGGAAGCCTGCGACGCCGACAATCAGAGAGATCACCGAATAGCCAAGAGACACAGCAGCAATCAAGACCAGAAGACCAGCAACGATCATCAGTGCGCCAGCGGCGATTTTACGCGGCGACAAACGACCCGTCTGCTGCTCCGCATTGACATTCGGACGTGAATGATCATTGAAAGAGGCTGGCTGAGAGCCAAACTGCGCCTCCATCTCTTCGAGAACTTGCTTCTCATAATCCGAAAGTGCCATAACCCCATCCTACTTGTTTTCTTCAAGCAGTGATGCAAGCGATATCGCGCCTGCACCATATTTTCCCCGGATTTTATCCATAGCGCGCTCGGCCGCTTGAGGGCGTTCATCCTGATCAAGGGCAACTTCGAATCCCTCATCGCGCGCAATTAAGCCCTCAGCACGAACGCCAAATAGGCGCACTCCCCCGCTTGGAAGAGTTTCCCGTTCAAACAGTTGGTGAGCAGCCACAGCAATTTCTCGACCTAAATCCGTAGGAACTCTCAGACGTTGCTGACGTGTAATGGTCGAAAAATCCGCTCCGCGCATTTTGATTGCAACCTGCTTACAGAGCCAATTTCCCGCACGCAACCTCCTCGCACATTCGTGAGAGGCCTTCGTAATGAACTGATCGAGAAGTGCTCTATCACGAATATCGGTTTCGAAAGTACGTTCCATCCCCACCGATTTTTCTTCACGCGAGACAGTCACCGGCCTCGGGTCAATCCCCCATGCCAAATCATGAAGACTGTGAGCCGCAGCAGCACCGAGCAACCGTGATAGCCGAGGTAAGGGGTGCGCCGCCAATTGCCCGATTGTTTCGATTCCCTCACGCTCAAGTACCTGCGCGCTCTTGGCACCAACGCCCCACAGTGCCCCCACAGGAAGGCCATGAAGGAACTCAATCGTGGCCTGGGAAGGAACTAAAAGCACACCATCTGGTTTCGCATTCGAGGAAGCAATTTTTGCCACAGATTTTGTCGACGCAATCCCAACGGAAGCAGGAAGGCCAATTTCTTCTCGAATCTGGCGTCGAATCTCGGCGGCAATATGCATTGGTTTGCCGAAACGCAGCCGCGAACCGCGAACGTCAACGAAGGCCTCGTCAACACTCACCTGCTCAACGAGCGGGCTAAAGCGCCCAATAACTGACATGACACGCTTCGAATACTCACGGTAGAGCTCGAAATGTCCCGGAATGAATACGGCAGTGGGGCACAGTGCGCGCGCTCGTGCAGTAGGCATTCCTGCACGTACACCCAAAGCACGAGCCTCGTAGGTCGCAGAGGTCACGACACCACGATTGCTAGTCCCACCAACAATCACAGCTTTCCCTACCAATGATGGATCTTCACGAATCTCCACCTGCGCGAAGAAGGAATCCATATCGATGTGCAAAATATTCGTCTGGGAATCATCATCGCCCCAATAGCGTTTTCCACGGCGGTCGCGCGGAGCATTCGACATCGCATCCTCCTTCCCACGTACAGTAGCCCTATGACTACTCTAGACTCCCCGTCAATCGAGATCCGCTGGGACGGCCCGCGAGCGACCCTTCTCATTAACGGAGCGGAGTCGTCGTGTATCGATACTTCTGATCCCAGTTACCTAGATTTCGAATACATGCAGCACGCGACCTGCGCGCTGCAAGCAACTTACGCAGCCAATGACCCCATTCGCGTCTTGCATCTGGGTGGCGCAGCTTGTGCGCTCCCCTGGGCCTGGTCCATTCTCTTCCCCGCCTCACGCCACACCGTTGTTGAAATTGACCAAACTATTGCGCAATTCGCTCGAGATCACTTTGATTTACCGCGTTCTCCAATTCTAAAAATTCGCATTGGCGAAGCACGACAAGTCATCGATACCCTGCGAGACTCTTCCTTCGACGTCATTGTCCGCGATGCTTTTGCCGGAGAATCTGTCCCCCCGCAATTGAGGACCACCGAGTTCACAGCTGGGTGCCGACGAGTCCTCCGCAACGACGGGATCCTCCTTGAAAACAGTGCGCACGGCGGCGGCGACAACGCACGTCTGGATTTAGCTGGGATGAGTGAATCCTTCGCAGACGTACAAGCACTGTGCGATCCCAAAGTTGGTCGCGGAGCTCGCCGAGGAAATATCGTCTTCCTTGCGCAAAGCACTCCGGGCCGCACCGATGAGGTTGAGCTTGACCGCCTCTTGCGCAAGCTTCCCCTTCCCGCCCGCCCACTGCGCGGGAAGGAACTAAGTAAGTGGCGCGCTGGGACCCGTCCTCTCACCGACGAGGCCGTCGGCTGGACAGAAAGCGCGCTCTAGTCCTGCGGCTTGGTTTCGTCCTCAGAATCAGCCTCGGCTTGAGCCGACGACTGGGGCGTGTGCTCCACATCAGCATCTGAATCAATAGAGAGCTCTGCTGAGGTTGCATTACCGCGGTGACGAGGCGCATGAGGAGCAGTGCTGCCTTCGCCTTTCTTTTCGCGCTGCGCGATGCGCTCAAGCGCCTGAGCCAAAAGCTCCTCGGTTGAGGGTGCTTGAGCGGGTGCCTGCGCCGGCTCTTCACTGTCACCTAGGCCAGCAGCCCCATCAGTCACCGAGGCAAGGTAGGCCTCGATCGCGTCGGTAATACCACTTGCATCGCCCTCTCTATCCTGAGGATTTGGGACGTTAAAAGCTGAGCGAACAGCATTGAGCGGAATTCCCAAGCCATCTCCCGAGAAAGAGTCGTAGTGCTCTTCCAATGCACGAACGGTGTGCTGAACCTCCGGGTTGGCATCGACAAGGGCTGCGAAGGTATCCAAATCCTCTGCTGCTCCCTGCTCCAGATCACCGACGGGTAGAGAAAGCCCCGAGAACTCAGTGAGCTTACGCAAAATCGCTGAGGAGGCTGCAGGATAGGCCGACTCTGACATGTAGTAAGGAACAATCGCCAAGAGAGTCATCCCATCAATCCCCGCTTGCTTGAGCTTCCACTGTAGGAAGGACACAATCGACCCGGGGAATTGCATCGTCGCAGCCATATGCGGCTGCGCAGGAACAAGGGAGGCATCGGTCGTGTGGACATGAACCGGAGTTGGGCGCGTATGCGGTACGCCTGAAGGAACGCCGGTCATTCCAAACACTACCTCAACGCCGGCATCACTGACGATCTTGTGAACACGCTCAGCGAACTCTTCCCAGCGGTAGTCCGGTTCAGGACCGTGGAGCAAAAGGAAAGATTCTCCCCGATCATCACGCAGAAGATCCAAAGAAATCTTCGGAATCTCAACCTCCTGCGTCACCCAGTTCTTTACTGTGATCACTGGGCGATGCGAACGATAGTTAATGAAGTCTTCTGCTTCAAAGTCAGCAATATGCGTCGTTGGAAGGGCGCGCAACATCTGTTCAGCGGCCATACGACCGGATGCTCCCGCATCCATTGCGCCATCGAAGTACATGACCAGAATTCGCGCACGGGTTTGGACGGCCTGGTGGCCGTCCCCATGAGTGTGGGTTTCGGTCATGTTCCCCTCCTTCGGTTTCCAACCGTCTCAACTCTTATCACTCATTCTAAAGCTACACTGTTGAGCCTCCCTAGGCGCGGCTAATCCCACATTTGCGCCATCGGCTTAGAGAGTGAAAATCACTGGAAATTAGGGCAAAATAGAACGCCAGACTTTTTCTACCGGAAGGTCCCAATGTCTGACTCCGCTCGCGCTACTACCCCAGTAGCTGAAGAACAAGAATTCGTTGACCGCGCGTACTCGCGATTGGATCAACTGCGTTCTCAATACCGCGAGCAGCGTCAGAAGATCGATGCTAATCACGGGGTCGGTAATGCTCAGGGATGGACTGAGCGCGATGCTCTGGCCACTCACTTTGCCGAATTGTCTTCCCGATTGGATAACGTCGAAGAGCGCTTAGTATTCGGGCGCCTCGACATGAAGGACCACGCGACCCACTACATCGGTCGAATCTCTCTTCTCGATGAACACTCCTCTCCCCTTCTTGTTGACTGGCGGGCTCCGATTTCTGCTCCTTTCTATCAAGCGACAGCCCAAGAGCCTCTGGGGGTCGTCCGCCGCCGCCATATTGCGACTCGCGGGCGTGCAGTCACTTCGGTTGAAGATGAACTTCTTGATGTCGATCAAGCACAGCATCAAGGACTCACCCTCCAAGGTGAAGGCGCTTTGATGTCCGCACTCTCTTCGGCGCGAAGTGGCCGAATGGGAGATATCGTTGCAACGATCCAGGGCGAACAGGACCGAGTGATCCGTGCCAGCGATCGAGGAATCCTTGTGGTTCAAGGCGGCCCAGGCACGGGCAAGACTGCCGTTGCCCTACACCGAGCCGCCTATCTTCTCTACACGCAGCGCGAGAGACTCGAGCGTTCGGGAGTACTCATCATTGGTCCCTCTCGTACCTTCCTGCGCTATATCGAGCAGGTTCTTCCATCCCTCGGCGAATCCGGTGTCGTACAGATGACCATCGGTGACATCGTCCCCGGCTTGAGTGCACAAGACGATGATCCCGTCGATATCGCTGCAATTAAGGGACGCGCGGCTTTCAGTCGTATTCTGCGCGAAGCGGTCCGCCTGATCCCTCGTCTTCCCGATCGCGATCAGGTTCTTCAAGTCTGGAATCGCCGCGTTACTTTGCGAGTGAAGGATGTGCAGGAAGCTCTTTCGCGCGCGCGCCGAAGCGGCCGTCCACACAATGTCGCGCGAGAGTCTTTCGCGATGGGCCTTATGGAGCTTCTTGCTGGACGTTTAATCGTCGAAGCTGGGGATGCATCCAGCACGGCAGACATCGATCCTGATGATTTGAGGACCTGGATGTCTGAGATCCGCGACTCCGTCGATGCCCGTCGGGCAATTAACTTGGCTTGGATGCCCACACAGGCACCTGCCTTCCTTCGCAAGCTTTGGTCGCGCCCTGATCTCTTGGCCCAAGCGAACCGTAAGGCAGGCACTCCCCTGTCGGTCGAAGACTTGAGCCTCTTGTACCGCGCTCAAGATGAGCCGCTCACCATTTCAGATATTCCGCTGATCGACGAACTCGAAGAGCTCTTGGGGACGCTTGATCTCGCCTCAGCCCAAAAGCGCCGAGCCGAAGAACAGCGAGAAAAAGAGGAACGGGAGCGCGCGAACGAGGCCTTGAAGGCAACGGGCCTGGGCGGCGGAATTGTCACCGCAGATATGCTGATGCGCCAGACTCAGGAGGCACCCTCGCTCCGGCCGCTGGCTGAACGCGCACGGGCAGACCGTTCCTGGACTTATGGGCATATTGTCATTGACGAGGCCCAAGATCTTTCACCTATGGCATGGCGTTGCCTTTTGCGACGCTGCCCAAGTCGCTCAATGACGGTTGTTGGCGATCTCGACCAAAAACGAGGCCACCGACGTCCAAATTCATGGAAGCAAGCTCTTGGCCCAGCGGCTCGCGCCTTCAACGAAGAGTTCGTTCTTTCAATTTCATATAGGACTCCTCGGGCGCTAACCCGAATCGCGCAGGCCGTTATGGCACAGCACGGCACTCCGGTTCTCTACCCCATGGAAGCTGTTCGGGATGTTCCCGACTGCTATCAGGTTTCACATACGCACAAGGACACGCTCAAGGAATGCGTCTCTCAAGTCGTCTCCACAATGGAAGAACGCCTTGACCGCGAAGAGGGCGAGGGAAAGGGACGTATTTGCGTGATCGTTCCTGATGCTCAGGCGCAGCTGTGGCATGCGGATGAATCAGGGGCAAGCGCTTTGGATCAGCGAGTGAGTTATCTGACTGCGGCTGGATCTAAGGGTTTGGAATTTGATTCCGTCGTTGTTGTCGAACCGGGCGCCATTCTTGATCAAGGTAGCGGCGACCTTTTCGTTGCTCTCACCCGCGCAACTCACGATCTGCATGCCGTCACAACTACACAGCTGCCACGTGGCATGGAAGAGTGGGACGCCTAAAGGCAAGGTTTAAGCTCTTTTAGAGCTGCTTCTGCGAGAATTTTCTTGGAAAAAGGCAGGAGTGTTATTCGCTCAGCTGCGGCGCTGACCTATTTGTTCTTCGCAGTCTTTGTTGCCTTTTTAGCCTGAGAACGTTCGCGGAGTGAATCAATCGCATCTGCAAAATCGTCTAGCGAATTAAACGCGTGATAGACGGAGGCAAAACGTAGGTATGCGATCTCATCAAGATCCTGAAGGAAGGGCAGAATCGCTTTCCCAACCTCATCGCTGGATACAGAAGAGACGCCGGAGGTACGAAGATGCTCTTCAACCTGTTGGGCTAAAAGTGCCAGCTCATCATCGGAAACAGGACGCCCTTGGCATGCTTTCCTTACCCCAGCAACAACCTTATTTCGCGAAAACGGCTCAATGACACCAGAGCGCTTAACAACCTGGAAAGAAGACGTTTCCAATGTTGTGAAGCGTTTCTTACATGAGGTGCATTCCCTGCGCCGGCGAATCGAGGCGCCATCATCCGCAATACGTGTATCAACCACACGCGAATCAGGGTTATGACAGAAAGGGCAGTGCACCCTCTAAAACTACGGTTGATCGATCAGATTCGCAACTAAGACACCACGGCGACAGGGAGAATAAAACGCAGGTCAACGAGTCGGGACACGCACTTCCTGACCAACTTGCAATGCACCCTGAACATCATTGAGCTCTTCGATGTCGTTGACAACATCTTTAAGTGGACGAGTGGTCGAGACCCCCTGAGCCAAACTCCACACGCTATCCCCGCTTGCCACAGAAACCACACGGGTCGGACCGTCGTAAGGCTGAGTTTGCAAAGCAAGACCCGCACCAGCTGCAATTCCCGTAGCGGCAATAAACGCTACAGCACCGCTCAGCAAGCGCCGAAGTCCCAGAGACGAACGCGTAGCGACGACCGGGCGACGACGCATCGAAGGATCATCATTGCGAAGGAGCTCACGGCGACGCCTGGCCGATGGGGCCTGACGAATGTCATAAACAGAGGCCAGGGATTCCTCGGAGACGAGTTGAAGGTGCGGGCGACGAGCCCTCTCTTGAGACGCTGCAACAGTCATTGTGCTCACGATGTTTCCCTTTCAGTCGTACAGATGTTCGTCGAACACTTGTACGATAGCAATTCTTTCGGGAGATGTCGAGCCACTTTCGAACATATGTTTGATTTACTCAATTTCTCCCGTATTCTTAACACTGTGAGTGGACCATTGAGCACGCTCATTTCCGTCCAGTTTTTAGTTCCGAAGGGATAATCGTGAGCAGCGACACAGAATTGACAGGTCGACAAATCGAGATTCTGCGCCTGATCAACACCGAGGTGCGTCGACGCGGCTTCCCTCCTTCGGTACGCGAAATCGCACAAATCGTTGGTCTTTCTTCACCTTCGACGGTGAAGCACCATCTCGACACGCTCGA
>CALIZH010000269.1 GCA_938028585.1 uncultured Actinomyces sp.
CAGCGCTCCCGACCGCCTGGTAGGCGCGAGGCGAGCCGACCTCTCGAGCGAGATCCGCGTAGGTGACGCATTCTCCATAGGGAATATCCAGAAGCGCATTCCACACCCGCAGCTGAAAATCTGTTCCAAAGGTTGCCAAAGGAATTGCTGCAGGATCAGGGTTAATGCCCTCAAGAAAAGCTTGCGTCCATTGATAGGCCTGTTCCAAGACCGCTGCGTTCTGCTCACTGACTGTGCCCCCGTTTAGTGTCCACGCGCGCAGACCATCCCGGGTGGAGAGGGGAACGTGAGCGGAGGCCTCGGCCTCGGAAATCCCAAAAGGGTAACCAAAAAAGCGCTGTCCGCTCATCCATAGCGCGCTCAAGGCTCCATTGGAGGCAGCGCAGGTAATGGTTCCAAGTTCAGTGGCGAAGGAACACAGTGTCAGTGCGGAGTTCCTCGGAATGCGAACAATACCCATAGGTTCAGCTTGGCATAGCAAAGACCGGTGCGCACTCTCCGGACATGTGATCCAGTCACCCGTAAACTAGGTGCATGGACCCGTTGATGATTGCGCTGCTTGGGATGCTCATTATTGTTGCCACACAGTTTCTGGCGCCCAAGGTTGGCGTAGCGTCACCATTGATCCTGCTTGCTGTTGGCTTGGGGATCGGCTTCCTTCCTCAGGTGGGGGCTATTGAAGTTGAACCGCACCTGATCTTGGAAATCATCTTGCCGCCCCTCCTGTTCTCGGCAGCGGTCCGTATGCCAACCATGGATTTCCGCCGCGAAATGAACGCGGTTGCAATGCTCGCAATCCCTCTAGTGTTTCTCTCAGCCTTTGCGGTTGGCTTCGTCATCAACTGGATGGTCCCCGCGATTTCCCTTCCCTGGGGCGTTGCATTGGGTGCGGTTCTTTCCCCGACAGATGCAGTCGCCGTTTCCATTGCGAAACGTTCGGGTGTCTCGCACCGCATCATTACCGTGCTTGAGGGCGAGGGGCTCTTCAACGACGCGACCTCGCTGGTTCTGCTTTCTGCCGCAATGAATGCAGGCTTAGCCGCGGACAACAACGCTCTTAACCCGGGATTGCTCATTGGAAGGGTTGCGCTTGCGCTCGGTATTGCAGCTGTCATCGGATGGGTCGTTGGTGAGGTTGGTGTACGCGTGCGTGCGCTTCTCAAAGAGCCCTCGACCGACACTGTCTTTTCCTTCGCGATGCCTTTCATTGCCTCGCTTCCCGCAGAGCATTTGGGTGGATCCGGCTTGGTTGCAGCCGTAGTGGCTGGCCTCGTTGTCTCACGCCGTCGTGCGGCCCTCATCTCTGCAAACAACAGGCGCTTCTCTCAGCAGAACTGGGAGACCATGACCCTTGTTTTGGAGAGCGCGATCTTCTTAACAATGGGGCTACAAGCCTTTGGAATTGTCGAAGAAGCTAGTGAATTCGTTGGTGGCTTGACCTTTGCAGCGATTGTGGCAGTTACCCTTGGCACGCTCATCATGGCCATCCGCGCACTTTTCATTGCTCTGATGCTTGCCTGGCTTGACCATCGTCGTTCTCACCGCAAGAGGCGCTATGATGCCGAGGCCGAGCGCCTTGAAGCCTTTGAACACCGAATGGCACAGGCGTGCGCGGTCGATAGCGATGTGCTGGCCAGTCGCAATCTTAGTGAAGAACAATGGCTCAAGACTATGAACCTGTGGCGCAGGCGTTTGAGGATACGCGAGCGCCAGCACGCGGTACGTCGTTCCGATATTGACTACTTCGAAAATGAGCCACTTGGTCCGCGTGAAGCTAGCGTCATTGTATGGGCAGGCATGCGAGGTGCCATCACTTTGGCCGCTGCGCAGACCATTTCGACGCATGCCCCGATGCGCGCCCTGCTCCTGATGATTGCATTGTTTATCGCCGCTGGCGCGCTCATTATTCAGGGTTTGACTCTTCCCGCACTGATCCGCGTTGCTAAACCGCACATGGCCTCGGGAGATATCTCCGAAGAAGAACGCGCCAAACTTCTAAAGGTCATGGGATCCGCGCTGGTCGATACCGCTCTTGCGCAGGCAATCCACGAAGTTGACGCTCATACTTTGCTCTCCGCTGGAGTTTCACGCACGCTTTCGCGAATCGGACATGCAGTTCCCGGCGATGAGACAGATGAAGGGGCATATCCCTCCCGGGCCGCTGACCGAGTTCTCTCCGATATCTTGCAAGATGCCAGCGCGCGCAATGGCGCTACTCGTGATGGTCTGTGTCCGAACTGCGATGATGAATCACTGCCAGAGGTACCAGAGGTACCCAAGGCCAGTAATGCTGAGGACTTCGATGACGATGAAGGCCACGGCACCGTTGACATGAGTGAAGAAGAGGTCGAAAAGTCCTTCACGCGTGAGCAGATTCGCGAGCTGGCACTTGAAGCGATTCACGCCCAGCGAGCCGCCCTTTTGCAGGCACGTGACGAAGGCATCTTCTCTTCAGCCGCCCTAGAAGGAGCTCTCGCTCGACTTGATAACGAGGAGATTCTTCTAGTCTCGGGTCAATCGAATTCCCACTGATCCAGGGTTTATAGCCGTCAACCAGGGGAATCCCCGATACCGCCCCACCAACGATTTTGTTAGCCTTAAAAGGTCAGCAATGAACGGTCGAAGGAATCCCTGTGCTTGAGCTGCGCAACATCGTCAAGATCT
>CALIZH010000270.1 GCA_938028585.1 uncultured Actinomyces sp.
ACTGATCCGAATTTGTCACTGCAACCGAACCCTGGTTGACGACAAGCTTAGGAACTTCGGTATTCGTTGCTTTAGCAGCGGCGTACTGGTCGCTACGCATACGCAACGCCCCACCCTCAAGTCGAGGTTCAAGAGCAGCAGCATCGCGTGTTGCATCAGCAGTATTGATCGTGTCCTGAATAGATCCAAGAACACGCTCGATGCGAGTCGAGTCGAGGTTTGGAGAGGCGGAAGAAGGCTGGGAAGTCACCTCAGGGGCAACTAGATCACGGCTGCTACATGCTCCAAGAACAAGTGCAGGCACACACAGGACTGGGAGGATACGTCGTATTCTCATCATCACTGTCCTTTCTGTCCGCGTTGCTTTGGCGAAATCCAATTCCCCATGATCGATCCCCACGAGCGCTTTTCTTCGGAAGCATCAGCGGTGGGTGTTTCTTCTTCCTTCTCCACCTGAGGGATCAAGCCAGTATCAAATTCTTGGCCACCAATCACCAAGCGTCCTTCACCCTTCTCGCGTGCCTGACGCAGCGCGCGGCGCGAAGGAAGAACTGCACCCGGACGAATAGCGGACAAATCAATAATTCCCGTATCTGTTGATTCACGAGCAGGCGGGTCTACTTCATCATCGTGATAGGCAATACCGTGGCGACCGCGACGCGGCTCAGAATCCGAAGATTCATCTTGATTGGTGAGCGAAGTTTCATCAACTTCAAAGCTCTCTTCTAAGGTGTGGTCTTCTGGCAACTCACCTTCTGACTTCTCCTCGTCAAACTCAGCGACTTCAGTGGAGGAATCCTGGGCCGTTAGATCTAAAGGCGCTTCCCCTTCGTCGGTTGAGTCGCTGTAGTCTTCAGAATCTTCGTTGTCGATTTCAGAAGTTCCGGCCTCTTCTTCGGAAGAATCAGAATTATCTACTGCTTCAAAGAAGGCGGGATCTGCCTGTTGAGGTGCGCCTTCTTCTGCTTCGTCTTGCTCACGGGTTTCTTCCTCAGAAGCGGCATGACGTTCACGCCAGAGAACAAGACCGACCAAGGCTGCGGCGACGAGAAGACAAATGAATGTAATAACGCCTGCAGTGATGGCTAAGACATTCGCATGAGGGGTCTGCCAGGTCATAGTGACCGTCAAATCAGAGGGAGTCGTTCCATCCGACGTAATAACCAGCGAACGACCGGCTGCAACATCACGAAGCGTCATCGTTGCGGTTGAAGGAGCGGTCACCTCGTCAAGCCACATATCTCCACCGGCAGCCGACAGAGT
>CALIZH010000271.1 GCA_938028585.1 uncultured Actinomyces sp.
TCTACCCGCAACCCCCGACCAACACCCGGTCACCCACACTCAACTCGGAAGAGCCAGTAAATTCATGTGGGTTCCTCCTTGAACGGCCAGGCGGGTACATTACAATGAACGCTACTCTACTCAAGGATCCGCGAGCTCAACACGCGCTATGATCTACACATAGATCTGTTGGTTCATTGTGGTACTTGGCGATCAATTGTAGATTCAGCGCCCCGTTCCGAGCGCTAACTATTTGCCTCGCCCATGGCATCTCCCGTACTTCATTCCACTTCCGCATGGACAGGGTTGATTCCTCGCGATTCTTCCATACTGTTCTACATACTTGGCGACTCGAAAATCACCCATTCGCTCGCCGCGTCTTCTCAGTTCGCCAAAACGAGATGAAGGGATCTGAGAAAGGGTGATTGTTCGCATATCAACCGTTTGGAGGGCTAGGCTCGTATCGAATCTAAACGACAACAACATGCGTTCGTCTTCTCCGTTCGCAAGAAGGATGGTTGCAACATAGTCGAACATTTCTTGATCAGACATGACGTCAGACAATTCATCTTGAAACACGAAACACGTCAGACGAAGTGAATTCCCGGTGCCTGAGAAGGAAAGAACGACCTGTCTGCCAGTTATGGCTTGTCTCTCCAGGGACATTTCAATGCCGTCAGATAGTTGCTCACGTGCTTCGCTGGAGAAATCAAGCAGGTACGAGGAAACGTGAACAGCTTGAGGATTGCCAGAGCTGAGCAACACGTCAATTATTTCACGAAAGCGCTTAGGCATACTTTGCCGAGGCTTCCGAAGCTGGGGCGAAAAAGTGCCAAGCCGCTCGAAATATTCGTCCAATTCCTCTCTGTAACCTGAGACATAAATGGTCTTATCTTTCGCGACGCTGTCAACTTCTAGCGAATAACAATTATGCGCAATGTACATACCAAGGTGGTCGAGTTCGTCTTTGAGGATGAGCCTCTCATTGAGGGCCGCAATTTCTCTCTGTTTGAGGAAGTGGAGGAATTCTAGCGGATTATCAAAGTATTCCCTGAAAGTCATGAGGTCGTCGATTGCGATGCAAGACACGCCTTCTTCAAGGTCTAAAAAACCAAGTTTCTCTGCACAAGCCGCATAAGTGTTAATGTTGTCTACCGTTACGGAGAGGCAGAAGATGCTCTTGATGTCCGAGATATCAAGTATTTGCTTCGGCTGCATGTGCTCGTCGTAGAGGACCAATTTAGTGTTGGAACGGCGAATATAATCTCTCATCTGAGCACATTGACTATTTGCTTTTCCTATCAGCTCTTTATAGCGGTTGACGTGCGAAGCGTAACCCGACACCGGCGGAGCATCAGTAAAGCTACCAGCTTTAACTTCGATCACCAACAACGCATCTCTATACCTAATCAGAAGGTCGTTTTCACTTCGATGCTTCTTGCTGCCGTAGTAGTTATCCCTATGCGTGGAGCACCCTGGAAGCATCTCCTTGAAAACCGATTCGACCATTCTTTCACTAGCCTCTTTTTGCCTTTGCTGCCATCGCTCTGAATAGTCGAAATCGGTACGCAGAATTAATTTCTGGATTGCCCTATAGAAATTATCGGTAAGCGAGTAGTAGTCGAAGCAGTAGCTGTCTCCGCCTATCTTGATGAATGGCCGATCTACGATCGGAAGCGTAACTATCGGCCAATACTGCATTTCTCCTTCTTCGAAGAAACAAGCCTCACCCGGAGCAAACGACAGGGCATCGATAAAGGCCTCGGGCCAACCAGTAATCCTAGTGACATTGAATAAGCTCACGGAGAACGCGTCTCCAACTGCTTTCACATCCTCGTCAGGAATACCCGAAATATCGAAGTCGTCAGCCAATCTTGCCTTGTCACAAAGCTTCCTCAAAGCATCTAGGCCTTCAAGTCGGCCGTTTAACAACGCTATTTCAATTTTTTCATATCCAGCGACCACTTCATTTGCCGTCACACCGAACAATTTTTGAAATTCATCATCGTGAGCGAGCACAAGTGGCCGAAGATAATCAATCTGAAGGAAGCGATATCTATTCCCTCTAACCATATGCATTAATTGAGCTTCGAAGGCCAGCTGACTTATTTCACTGTCATCTCCGAGCTCCCAGTACCGGTACGACAAGTATTTTAGCGACTTAAAAAACAGTATTTCTTGGTCATAAACATACCTATGCGCCAGTCGATCAATATCTTCATCAGAGACATGGGCACAGATTGTGTTATCCGTTGCAGCGATGAGACTTTGCAGGTATTCGACGGGGCGGGACGGCACATCATCTTGCCTGTAGAAGAGGACATCACCTTCAGGGATGGGATTACTGAATGTCGTGATATCGCTAACGACCATTAGCAATATCTCTTGTCGATCAATTTGAATGTATCCTCGAATAGATTCGATATGCTCGTTAATTTCTTCAGCCAGCTGTTTCATTCCGGCCGACGCTTCATTCTTAATTTCATTGCCATTCACATTTGCCCCTTGGAACACAACGCGCCACACCATTAACCCAGACGAACGCTAAGTCAAACACCTTGCCATTTCAGTTCTTCTACTATTCGCCGCAGAGCTTAACTGCCAATGTTGGTCAACTCTTCGAGAACGGCCTTTGCCGTCTTACAGCACTCTTGAAACGAAATTCCTTTTGCGAACGGATTCTTCCTCACATACTTCACCCACTGCGCTTGCATGACTGCGTCGCCGGCAACATCGTCGAGCACCTCTGCCCAGCGCTCAATGGCGGCTTGACTATTCCTTTTCTCGCACGTCGACACCAAAGCGTTTTTCAACATTCCCATATCGACATCACTTCTTTTGACTCCCAGCAGGACATGGATGTCATAGAAGTCTCGCGGGCGGGTGTTGGCAACGCCGCGGGATACCACGGTCTCAAGTTTCTCCGCAAGCACCGTCTCAATCGGGTAGGCCATGAGGCTGATAACACCCTCATCAAAGAGGAGCGGGTAGCTATATTCCACCGCGTCCGGCGTAATCCGGTCACCAGTGGTAACGTCCACTGTCAGTGGGATCACCATGGGCGCGTAGATCCCCTTCAGGTGCACACGAATACCCGTGTACTCATCGGTCTCCCGAATGTCCTCTGTCCTGTCGAACTCGAACTTCCAGTCATCGTCTGCTTGCACCGCTGCAATGTCACGGAACGCTCTTTCTGCGGATTCGTGAGTAAGGGCGAACCCTCTGACCGTCGTATCCAGGTCCATTGTAGTCCTTGACCTTACGCCGACAAGGGAGGAGATGAGCACGCCTCCCTTGATAATGACGTTATTCCTCCACTTCGATCTCGAGAGGCGTTCGAGCATCCTCTCGAGGAGGTAGCTCTGCATGAGCGCTTGCGCAGGGATACCCGCCTCCTTGGCCATGCTATTCACGCGCACCTTAAGCTGCATTGTATTCCTTGTCCTCACAGCAGCACCTCCAGGTAGTTCCGGATCTTCCTCTCGACGCCGAGCTTGCGTGCGTACTCGATGAGCTTCGCTAAATCTCTCTTTGGGCTTCTGACATAGGTCTGCATCGCCGGGGTAACTACCTGCGAATCGACCATACGCTGCCCCCTGACCAGGTCACAAAGCGTTCTCTCCAAGACGTATGCCCTGACGGCGTTGCCGTACTGGGTAGTCAGTTCTACCAACCCTAGCTCGAGCACCTCATCAGCACAGGAACGGCAGACTATCCCCAGCTCTCTGGCGGGTGTGGCATTGTAAGTTCTAGGAAAGGTCATGGTGAGCGAAAAGGGCGCACGGTCGGTCATACCATGCAGGAAGAGCGCCGTGTCATCGGAAAATACACCGCGCGAGAATCGGTGCTGGGCAACGAAGTATGGGTCCTCCCATGTCTCCGGAAGAGCGTAGAGGCCGCGTCCAGCTTGAACAAGCTCTCCTTTATCAACTGCCTCAGTGAGCTTCCTTCTGGGAATGCCAGCTTCAGTGGCCTGCGATGCAGACACGTAGCCGTTCTGCCCTTTCGCAATCTCAATTAAGGTCATAATCGCCTCTTTTTAGCTCGTACATCTATGCGGAATATTACCGCATATTAAGCATGGATGTACGCTTTTGGGTGATTGAGCCTCAAACTTCCACAAGAGAGCTTGAACAAGAGAATTGGACCCGGGAACACTCACCAGAGCGCTCCCGGGCCCACGCTTTTAAACCAACGCGGAAAGTATTACTCCCACTCGATGGTGGCCGGGGGCTTGGAGGTCACGTCGAGGACAACGCGGTTGACCTCAGGCACCGAGTTGGTGATGCGCGTGGAAATGCGGGCCAGGACGTCGTAGGGCAGGCGCGTCCAGTCGGCCGTCATCGCATCCTCGGAGGACACGGGGCGCAGCACGATCGGGTGGCCGTAGGTGCGGCCGTCACCCTGGACGCCCACGGAACGAACGTCGGCGAGCAGGACGACCGGGCACTGCCAGATCTCCTGATCCAGGCCGGCCGCCGTGAGCTCCTCGCGGGCGATCAGGTCGGCGGCGCGCAGGATGTCCAGGCGCTCGCGCGTGACCTCGCCAATGATGCGGATGCCCAGGCCCGGGCCCGGGAAGGGCTGACGGTTCACCAGGTAGTCGGGCAGGCCCAGCTCACGGCCGACCGCACGCACCTCGTCCTTGAACAGGGTACGCAGGGGCTCGACCAGCTCGAAGGTCATATCCTCAGGCAGGCCACCCACGTTGTGGTGGCTCTTGATGTTGGCCGCGCCCTCGCCGCCGCCGGACTCGACGACGTCGGGATACAGGGTGCCCTGGACGAGGAACTTCACCTCGCCGCCGGCAGCGCCGATCTCTTCGATGACCTGCTTCTGGGCGGCCTCGAAGGAGCGGATGAACTCGCGGCCGATGATCTTACGCTTCGCCTCGGGCTCGGTGACGCCGGCCAGGGCGGACAGGAAGCGCTCGGACT